>SKFV01000357.1 GCA_007117785.1 Pseudomonas sp. | reverse complement strand
GCTGAACTTGAGCGGTGTTGCCAGTGCCCGGTTGCGGACCGTCGATGCCCTGACCGGAAAATGCTCCTGCATTTCCGGCACTTCCGCAGTCCTTGGCGGTCGGACCGGCATCGTCGAGCGCCCAGGGAGGGGTTCACAGCGTGTCTGCAACCGGGCACTGGCAATGCCGCTTGCACGGCTTATCAGTAACAGCAGAATCAGGGGGTAGGCGCAGCCGATTTTCTGTGGAATAATACTGACCATATATACAGTAGTCTTGTCGAAACACGTCAACCCCAAGAGGATGCACACATGGACGAGAACAAGAAGAAGGCCCTGGCCGCAGCGCTGGGTCAGATCGAACGGCAGTTTGGTAAAGGTGCGGTTATGCGCATGGGCGATCAGGAACGCCAGGCCATTCCTGCTATTTCGACCGGTTCTCTTGGTCTGGATATCGCGCTGGGGATTGGCGGGCTGCCGAAAGGCCGTATTGTCGAGATTTACGGGCCGGAATCCTCGGGCAAGACCACGCTGACCCTGTCAGTGATTGCCCAGGCACAGAAGGCTGGCGCTACCTGCGCCTTCGTTGATGCCGAGCATGCGTTGGATCCGGAATATGCCGGCAAGCTGGGTGTCGAGGTTGATGATCTGCTGGTATCGCAGCCGGACACTGGCGAACAGGCGCTGGAAATTACCGACATGCTGGTACGTTCCAATGCTGTTGACGTGATCATTGTCGACTCGGTTGCCGCGCTGGTACCCAAAGCCGAAATCGAAGGCGAAATGGGTGACCATCACGTTGGTGTACAGGCGCGACTGATGTCTCAGGCCCTGCGCAAGATTACCGGTAATATCAAGAACGCCAACTGCCTGGTGATCTTCATCAACCAGATCCGCATGAAGATCGGCGTCATGTTCGGTAACCCGGAAACTACCACGGGTGGTAACGCGCTCAAGTTCTACTCGTCGGTACGCCTGGATATTCGCCGCACCGGTGCGGTGAAAGAGGGTGATGAAGTGGTGGGTAGTGAAACCCGCGTCAAGGTAGTGAAGAACAAGGTCGCCCCGCCTTTCCGTCAGGCCGAGTTCCAGATCCTGTATGGCAAGGGTATCTACCATAATGCCGAGATCATTGATCTGGGCGTGCAGATCGGACAGGTTGAAAAGTCCGGTGCCTGGTACGCTTACAAGGGCAGCAAGATTGGTCAGGGCAAGGCCAATGCAGCCAAGTTTCTGGAAGAGAATCCGGCGGTTGCGGAGGAAATTGAACGGGCGGTGCGCGAGCACTTCATGCCCAAGCCAGAGGCAATCGGCAACCCGGAAGAGCGCGCCAAGGCCAAGGCCGATGCCAAAACTGAAGCCAAGACAGACGCCTGAGCCGGCGCGTGATCTGAGTGTTTCGTCGTAGCCAGCTGGAAACGCCACAGGCCATTCGCCGTTCGGCAATGGACCTGTTGGCTCGGCGTGAGCACAGCTACAGCGAGCTGCTGCGTAAGCTGACCCTGCGTGGTGCGTCCAGTGACCTTGCCGAAGTTGAACTGGACAAGTTGCAAGACGAGGGTTTGCTCAGTGATGCCCGGTTCTGTGAGGCCTATGTCTATGCCCGTAGCCAACGCGGCATAGGACCGATGCGACTCCGCGAAGAACTCCGCCAGAAAGGTATTTCGAGCACGCTGGTTGAACAGGTGCTGGACGAGTCGCATTGGGATTGGCCATCTCGAGCTGTCCAGGCCTTTGCCAAGCGTTTTCCTCAAGGCCTGGCGTCTGATCGCAAGGAGCGGGGCAAGCAACAACGTTTCATGCACTACCGCGGCTTTGATTGGCAAGAGATGAACATGAATGAACAGGACTGATCGCAGTCATCAGCCTGCATAATCATTTCAGTGGTATCACCTGTAATGGATGCCAATAACTACTGAAACAGCCTGTCTTTCCGTCCATTTGCTGCACTGGCCAGTAGGTGCGCGCAGCGCGCTACAAGGTAGTGACGATCTGCGACGAGTGCTTTTCAAGCTCGGTATTGGCCTGCTGCATCTGCTCCAGACTGGACGCATGCACGGTAACAACCGATTTGCCTTCTTTCAGCGCAGCCTGTGACTTGACGATGTAGGGTGTATGGTCGGGTCGTAATGACAGCAATCCTGCAAGTAACAGCCCCATGACTGCACAGTACACAATCATCAGAATAGCTGCTGCAACTGCATTGTTGACGACGAAGCCGATGCCGGCAGAATAGGTAACGACAAACAAGACCAGACCTGAAACAGCGCCCATGCCGGCCAGCCAGAGATGGGAGCGAATAATGGTGTGCAAGATACCTTTGGAGTCAGGCTCCAGCTCTCTCCCCTGATGCTTGTCTTCAGGGCTAATAACGATAACTTGTCGTTGTTCCAGGCCCAAGGTATCACGCACGGATTCAGCCGCTGCATTAGCCTTGCTGTCAGACGCAAAAATGGCAGCTATCTTGTGGTCGAACTTTTCTCCAGTCAGGTGAGGAGTATCAGTCATACGCGCTTTCTCCTTTGCGAATTGTCAGAAACTGACCAAAGGCCATGTCCAGGCCTGTTTGACTGTAAGCATAGGTCAAAATTCCAACTTCTGGGTCATCAGCGTGTGTGCAAATCTTGCACGAACGCCTCAGTTCAAAGGATGCAAGAGCCATTGGCTGCTAAAAAGCTATTTGCTCATCCTGTTCCGGTATTTGCGCCGGCCAGCCGAGTTTGTCCTTGATCGCTTGTGCCAGCTGTTCACTTTTATCCAGCTCGCCGTGCACCAGGTAGATTTCAGGCACGTGTTCGAAATGACTCAGCCAATCGATTAACTGGGTTTGTCCGGCATGCGCGGAAAAGCCGCCCAAGGTATGCAACTGGGCATTCACGGCCAGACTCTGGTGGATGACGCGGACATTGGTAGCACCGTCGACAAGCCGTCGCCCCAAGGTGCCTTTGGCTTGATAGCCGGGGAAGATCAGGTGGCACTCCTTGCGCCAGAGATTGTGTTTGAAGTGATGCACGATGCGGCCACCGGTGCACATGCCACTGCCAGCAATGATGATGGCGCCGCTTTTGACACGGTTGATGGCCATGGACTCTTCTGGCGTTGAGGTGCACTTGAGAATCGGTAGCCAGTTGGTCAGTTTGCCTTTGCCATTGCTGGCCAGCATCTCCTGATCGTCTTCGGTAAAGCGATGATGGTAACGGTCATAGATGCGGGTCGCGGAAATAGCCATAGGGCTATCCAGAAATACGCTGTGCTGCTTGAGTTTGCCTTCCTGATAAAACTTGCCCAGGTAGTAGAGCAGGTCCTGGGTACGGCCAACGGCGAAGGAGGGGATCAACACATTGCCTCCTTCTTGATGGGCGCGCTCCAGAATCTCGACCAGCTCATCCAGCGTATCCTGCTTGTTACGATGATCACGGTCACCGTAGGTAGACTCCATCAGGACCAGGTCGGCGTGCTGCAGGGTTTTTGGCGGGCGTAGCAGGGGTGAGCAGGTGTTGCCCAGGTCACCGGAAAACACAAGGCGGCGCTTTAGGTGGCCTGTTTCCTCGATGGCAATATCCACGATCGCCGAGCCAAGAATATGCCCGGCCTCATGAAAGCAGAGTTCGAACCCCTTGGCGATCATGTTGGGCTGGGCGTAATCCAGTGGGCTGAGTAGCTCCAGCGCTGCTTCGGCATCGCGGGTGGTATACAAGGGTTTGACCTCAGCCTTGCCCGAGCGCTTGCGCCAGCGGTTTTCCCATTCGGCATCACGTTCCTGCAAGCCGGCTGAGTCTTTCAGCATCAGGTCGAGCAGATCGGCGCTGTCCGGTGTGACGTAGATTGGGCCGCTGTAACCCTCGGCAACCAGTTTGGGAAGAAGACCGGAATGATCCAGATGGGCATGGGATATGACCACGGCGTTGAGCTTTTTCGGGTCAAAGGGAAACCGGTGTCGGTTGCGATCTTCATCACGGCGAAAGCCCTGATTCATGCCGCATTCCAGGAGCACCTGTTCACCATTGGCTTCGAGCAGGTAGCATGAACCGGTAACCTGGCGGGTTGCGCCAAAGAAATTCAAGAGCGCCATAACTGATCCTCGTGCTGGTTGAACCTGATATCAAGCATGGCGCAGTTGAGCATGCTCTGCCATGACGTGGATCAGTTTGATCAGAGCGAGTGGCAGTGGTTGGCAATAAAGCTTTGCGTGAGTACAGGTTGTTCGCTGTCTTTGAGCACAAAGTGGTAGCTCAGGGTGGCGCCCATATCCATCAATTGGCGAAAACGCTGATTGGAGCAGACGCTGGACTGCAGTTGGCTGCGGATCAGTACGGGGTCTTCCTGCATGCGTTCGGCATAGTCAGGCTCAACGGCCAGGCGGTTGATCAGTTCGCTGCCCTCAGCGCGGAAGCCCAGGTCGGTTATGTCTTCATTGATGGCCCGCGGGGTACCTTCGCTGCTTGTCTGGGCAACGGAAGTCAGGGTTTCCTGCAGGCGCATGTCGCGCAGGGATACGGCATGGCTGGGCAATGCAACCATCAGAGCAAGCAATACGAGTGACCAACGCATCATGATAGACAAATCTCCAGGCAGAAGAACGCAGTGTACTATTGCTCTGACCTGTGGCCCAGTCAGACGTTCGATCGACAGGAAGGATATTTTATTGCGGCCTCGGTTACACTGCCCCTCGACCTAACTATATCTGGAAACCCCGTGTCGTCACCTGACCATTCAGCGCCCCCCATGCACGCGGTTGCACAATTGCGCCAACAGGCGCTGGCGGCAGCCACGCGGCCGTTCAGGGCGCGCGGTATCAAGATGCAACGCTGCGAGAGCTGTTTGTTGCCGCCGGCCCATTGCCTTTGTCCGCTGCGTCCGCAGCTGCGTGCAGATGTCAGTTTCTGCCTGTTGATGCACCGCCTGGAACCCTTGAAGCCGACCAATACGGGGCGTCTGATTGCCGAATGCCTGCCGGATACCTGTGCCTTTATCTGGTCCCGCACCGAGCCGGATCCGGCGCTCATGGCTTTGCTGCAGGATCCGCAGTGGCAACCGATGCTGGTTTTTCCGCAGGAGTATGCTGGCCCGGAGCAGATGATCAATCAGCACATCAGCCCGGTTGGCGGTAAGCGCCCCCTGCTGGTGATTATCGACGCAACCTGGAATCAGGCGCGCAAGATGGTGCGCATGAGCCCCTGGTTGCGCGCATTGCCTTTGCTACATCTTCAACCTGCGCGGGCGTCCCGCTATCAGTTGCGCCGCTCCTGTCAGGCAGAGCATCTGTGTACCGCCGAGGTGGCGGTGGCTTGCCTTGAGCTGGCTGGAGAGGACGATGCTGCCCGCGGGCTGGACGATTATTTCGATACCTTCAATACTACTTATCATATGGCGCGACTCAACCGGCCGCTGGCTGATAGCCCGGCGCAGCAGCGCCTGCGCGCCCGCCAAACCGTCAGCTGATGGCGCTTGAGCGGCCGCTGTAGCCAGCACTGGACACTGCTGCAATTGACGTGATGCAGGCTTGGTGGCAGGCTTCACTGGCAAATAGAATAATCCCAATAAATGACCGAGATGCTCCCATGGCGCCCAGCTATGACATTCTGATCGCTGACGATCACCCGCTGTTCCGTAGCGCCTTGCGTCAGGCCCTGAGCCAGGGGCTGAATATGACGATAAACCTGACCGAAGCCGGCAGTATTGCCGAGCTGCAGAACAACCTTGATAAACGCGCTAATTGGGACCTGGTTCTGCTGGACCTGAATATGCCTGGCGCCTACGGGTTTTCCGGGTTGGTCCTCTTGCGTGGGCAATATCCGCAGATACCGGTTGTGGTCATTTCCGCCCAGGAAGAAGAACCGGTGGTGCGTCGCGCAAGAGATTTTGGTGCCAGTGGCTTTATTCCCAAATCCTCCAGCCTGGAAGCCATTCAGCAGGCCGTGCGAGAGGTGCTGGATGGCGGCGTTAGCTGGCCCGCCAGTACAGAATCAGCAGGCCCTGTCAGCGCACAGGAACAGAATGTCAGTGAACAGTTGGCCAGCCTGACGCCGCAACAGTTTCGCGTACTGACCATGGTCTGTGATGGCCTGCTGAACAAGCAGATCGCCTGGGAGTTGAGTGTGTCAGAGGCCACTATCAAGGCACATGTAACGGCTATTTTTCGCAAGCTCGGGGTGCGTACACGGACCCAGGCAGCGCTCTTGCTGCAACAAATGGAGCTGACCCAGAAAGCCTGATGCGACCAAGGTCGGCTGGGCAAACTATTGGGCGCCTGCCAGACTTGAACTAACCCTCACGTATTGATGACGTTGCCATGCTGCCTGGTACTCTGGTCGCTACCGTTTTTCTGCTCTACATCGCACTGCTGTTTGCCATTGCCTTCTGGGGTGACCGGCAGCCGGGTAGCTTTGGTCCGCGTCTGCGGGTCTGGGTGTACAGCCTGTCGCTGGCGGTGTGGTGTACAAGTTGGACCTTTTTTGGCGCCGTCGGCATGGCCAGCGAGCAGCTCTGGGGCTTTCTGCCGATTTATCTGGGTCCCATCCTGTTGTTTCTGTTTGGCTGGAAGCTGTACGCACGCATGATTGCCATCAGCAAACACGAAAACATTACTTCGATTGCTGACTTTATCGCTTCGCGTTACGGCAAATCCCAGGCTCTGGCGGTCGCGGTTACCCTGCTTTGTCTGGTCAGTGTATTGCCGTACATCGCCTTGCAGCTCAAGGGCATAGTGCTGGGTTACAACCTGCTGAGCAATCCGGCAGCCTTGCACAGCGCCGACTTCGACAACCTAGGGGCGGAGGATACGGCCCTGGTGGTCACCCTGGTGCTGGCGGTATTCACCATTCTGTTCGGTACCCGCAGCCTGGATGCCACCGAGCATCACAAGGGCATGATGCTGGCGATTGCCTTTGAGTCCATCGTCAAGCTGCTGGCCTTTATGGCGGTGGGTGCATTTGTGACCTGGGGCTTGTTCGGTGGCTTTGGTGATCTGTACGAACGGGCACTGGAAAGCCCGGCGCTGACCGACTATTGGCAGCGCGATACCATGGTCACCAGCCTGCTGTTCCAGACGTTTATTGCCATTCTGGCCTTTCTTTGCCTGCCCAGGCAGTTCCAGGCTGCCGTGGTGGAGAACATCAATCCCGGCGATCTGCGCACGGCGCGCTGGGTGTTTCCCCTGTATCTGGTGTTGGCCGCGCTTTTTGTGGTTCCCATCAGCCTGGCCGGGCAGATGGGCGCGGGCGGTGGAGTGTCCGCCGATGCCTATGTGATCAGCGTACCGCTGCTGGAGCAACGCCCCTGGCTGGCCATGCTGGCCTTTCTGGGTGGTGCTTCGGCAGCAACCGGTATGGTGATTGTGGCGGCCATCGCCTTGAGCACCATGGTGTCCAATGATGTGATCCTGCGCTTGTTGTTGCGCAAGCAGCAGGGCCGCGAGCAATCCTTTGAGGCCTTTCGTGGCTGGCTGCTGAATATACGGCGTACCAGCATTCTGGTGATTCTGCTGCTGGCCTATGTGGTCTACCTCCAGATTGGCTCAGCGGGCAGCCTGGCCAGCATCGGGCAGGTAGCCTTTGGTGCAATCGCCCAACTGGCACCGGCCATGCTGGGTGCGCTGTTCTGGAAACAGGCCAATCGCAGCGGCGTTTTTGCCGGCCTGGCTGTGGGTGTCAGCTTGTGGGCCTACCTGTTGGTGTTTCCGCTACTGGCCGCAGCTTTCAGTTGGCAGGTAATGGGCTTGCCCTTGCTCAGTGGGCTGCATGGGAATGCGTTCGGCCTGCCGATCGACAGCCTGACGCTGGGCAGCTTGCTGGCCTTGCTGGGTAACCTGCTGGCCTTCGTTCTGGTGTCGGTGTTCAGCCGTACCCGGGTTCTGGAGCACTGGCAGGCCAGCCGTTTTGTCAGTCAGGATGCCCGCAGCCGGGATGATGGCCCGAGCCGTGCCCTGCTGCGGGTTACCGTGGATGATCTGCTCACCCTGGCTGGGCGTTTTGTCGGCGAGGAAAGGGCCTTGCTGAGTTTCCAGCGTTATGCCGAACTGCAGGGGCAGGATTGGCAGCCGCAGCAGGTCGCCAATAGTGGCTGGATTACCCACAGTGAACGTCTGATGGCCGGGGTATTAGGCGCGTCATCCGCACGGGTGATGGTCAAGGCTGCGATTGAAGGCCGCGACATGCAGTTCGATGATGTGGTGAGCATCGTCGATGAAGCCTCGGAAGTGCTCCAATTCAACCGTGGCCTGCTGCAGGGTGCGATCGAGAATATTACCCAGGGCATCAGCGTGGTCGACAAGGAGTTGCGTCTGGTGGCCTGGAACCACCGCTATCTGGATATGTTTGACTATCCCGACGGCCTGATCACCATAGGTCGACCCATTGCCGACCTGATTCTGTGCAATGCCCAGCGCGGGTTGTGTGGCCCGGGTGACCCACAGCAGCATGTCGACAAGCGCATCAACTGGATGCGCCAGGGCACAGCGCATCGCTCTGAACGGCAATTTTCCAGCGGTCAGGTGATCGAGATTATCGGTAACCCGATGCCGGGTGGTGGCTTTGTCATGAGTTTTACCGACATCACCGCCTTCCGTGAAGCGGAACAGGCGCTCAAGGACGCCAATGAAGGGCTCGAACAGCGGGTTGATGCGCGTACCCGCGAGTTGTCCGAGTTGAACAAGGCACTGCTGCTGGCGCAGGCGCAGACCGAGCGTGCCAGTCAGTCCAAAAGCCGTTTTCTGACAGCAGTCAGTCATGACCTGATGCAGCCGCTGAATGCCGCCCGGCTGTTCTCGGCCTCGCTGTCACACCAGCAGCAGCTGCCGGCAGACGCGCAGGCGCTGGTGCAGCACCTGGATACCAGTTTGCGCTCGGCCGAAGACCTGATTTCCGACTTGCTGGATATTTCGCGGCTGGAAGCCGGGCGGATCACACCCGAGTGGTCGGACCTGGTGCTCGATGATCTGTTCGAGCCGCTTCGGGTCGAATTTGGCGCCCTTGCCAGCGGGCATGGTATTGACCTGCGTGTGCGCACCAGCCACGTGCGGGTTCGGTCGGATGCACGTCTGCTGCGACGTATTCTGCAGAACTTTCTCACCAATGCGTTCCGCTACGCCGGGCGTTCCCGGGTCTTGCTCGGTGTGCGTCGTGAGGGCGCAAGGGTTCGTATCGAAGTGTGGGATCAGGGGCCGGGTATTCCGCGTGACAAATTGCAGGTGATCTTCGAAGAGTTTCAGCGTCTGGACAGTCACCGAACCCAGGCCGAAAAGGGGCTTGGCCTGGGGCTAGCGATTGCTGATGGTCTGTGCCGGGTGCTGGGGCATGAATTGCAGGTACGCTCCTGGCCAGGGCAGGGCAGTGTGTTCAGTGTCAGTGTACCCTTTGCTCGGCCTGGTTCCCTGCGTGTGCTGCCGGCACAAGAGACTGCAGCTGCGGTTATCAGTGGCGCGCAGGTGCTGTGCATCGACAATGAGCCGAATATTCTGGTGGGCATGCACAGCCTGCTCAGTCGCTGGCAATGCCAGGTGGCAACGGCGCGAAATCGTGAAGAGGTCATTGAGGTGCTGGAGGCCGGCTTCACACCGCAGCTGATTCTGGTGGATTACCACCTGGACGACGGCGATACCGGCCTTGCGGTCATGCAGTGGCTGCGCGAGCGTCTGGGAGACCTGCCGGGTGTGGTCATCAGCGCCGATGGGCGCAGTGACCTGATCACCGAGATTCGTCTGGCCGGTCTGGATTTTCTGCCCAAACCGGTCAAGCCGGCTGCTTTGCGTGCGCTGATCAGTCGCTATGTTGAGTTGTCTTGAAGGGGGCAGTACTGGCAAGTGCTTTCGTCTCGCGCATCACTCGGGTTTAACCCGGACAATCACCATGACCGATGGGGCTGGCAGTAGCTGCCAGCAGCGGGTTTAATGGCTTACAGATGCCGAAGGCAACCCGATAGACAGGAGAATGCAAATGCAGGATTTTCAAGGCAAAGTAGCGGTAATTACCGGTGGTGGCAGCGGTCTGGGTCGTGAATTGGCGTTGAGCTGCGCTGCCCGTGGCATGCACCTGGTGCTGGGTGATGTTGACGAGAACGGCATGCAGGAAACTTTGCGTCTGGTAGCTGAAGCGCATCCTGCTACTGAATCCGCGACCATGAAGCTTGATGTGTCGAAGCTCGAGCAGGTCGAAGCCCTGGCTGAGCTGTGCAAATCGCGCTTTGGTGCTGCTCACCTGGTGTTCAACAACGCGGGTGTCAGTGTTGGCGGCCCGGCATGGGAAAACACCGTGGCTGACTGGGAATGGGTGATGGGCGTCAACCTGTATGGTGTGGTCTGGGGCGTCAAGGTATTTACCCCCATGCTGATCGAACAGGGAGAAGGGCATATCATCAACACGGCTTCTGCGGCTGGCTGGTTGAATGGCCCGAGCATGGCCGTCTATAACGTCACCAAGCATTCTGTCGTTGCCCTGTCGGAAACCCTGGCCCTGGATCTGCGCGACGTCGATTCCAAGGTTGGCGTAACCTGCCTGTGCCCGGCATTTTTCCCCACGGCCATCCACGAGTCAGCGCGTAACCGTCCAGAAGACAAGGCGGACACGGTTGAGCCGAGCGACATCATGCTAAAGCGCACCGAGATGATCAAACAGGCAGTCACCAAAGGCAAAATCCAGGCTTCTGATATTGCCGAGATGACCCTGAAAGCGGTAGAGAATGATCAGTTCTATGTCTTCCCGCACCGCAAGATCAAGGATCTGATCAAGATGCGTGCCGCTGCAGCGGATGCTGAAGGCACCGCCTTTGATTCACTGAATCCCTGATGAGTCCGCCCAGGCAGCGGTAAACCGCTGCCTGTGGCTAGGCAGTTTTCGATATATTTGATATGTTATAACAAATTATCGGAGGTGCCTTATGGCGACTGAACAAAAGCTGTTACCGGTTACTGTGCTGTCGGGTTTTCTCGGCGCCGGCAAAAGTACCCTGCTGAACCAGATTCTGAAAAACCGTGACAACCGCCGGGTGGCGGTTATCGTCAACGACATGAGCGAGATCAACATTGACGGTGCCGAGGTGCAACGTGATGTCAGCCTCAATCATGCGGAAGAAAAACTGGTGGAAATGAGCAACGGTTGCATCTGCTGCACCTTGCGTGAAGACCTGCTGGAGGAGGTGGCTCGCCTCGCCAGCGAAGGACGCTTTGACTATTTGCTGATCGAGTCCACCGGTATTTCCGAACCCCTGCCCGTGGCAGAAACCTTTACCTTCCGCGATGAGCAGGGCCGTAGCCTGTCCGACATGGCGCGTCTGGACACCATGGTGACCGTGGTCGACGGACTCAACTTCCTGCGCGATTATCAGGCCGCCGACAGCCTGGCCAGTCGGGGTGAAACCCTGGGTGAAGAGGACCTGCGTTCAGTCACTGATCTGCTGATCGAGCAGGTAGAATTTGCCGATGTGATCCTGATCAGCAAGATGGATCTGATTTCCAGTGCGGATCGCGAAGAGCTGCAGGCCATTCTGCGCAGCCTCAATGCCGAGGCCGAGATTATTCCTGCCGTCATGGGGCAAGTGCCGCTGGATAAGGTACTGGATACCGGGCGCTTCAGTTTCGAGCGGGCATCTCAGGCACCCGGCTGGCTGAAGGAAATGCGTGGCGAGCATGTGCCGGAAACCGAAGAATACGGCATTGCCTCGACCAGCTTCCGCGCCTGGCGCCCCTTTCATCCCCAGCGCTTCCATAATTTTCTGCACACCGGGCTGAGCAATGGTCGTCTGTTGCGCAGCAAGGGTTACTTCTGGCTGGCCAGTCGGCCGCAGGAGGCCGGTAGCTGGTCACAGGCCGGTACCCAGATGCGTTACGGCTATGCCGGACGCTGGTGGCGTTATGTGCCGGAACAGCACTGGCCGGACGACGAGGCCAACCGCGAGGCGATCAAGCAGAAATGGCAGGGTGACTTCGGTGACTGCCGGCAGGAGCTGGTATTCATTGGTCAGCATGTCGACTTCGAGCGTCTCAAGGCTGAGCTGCACGCCTGCCTGCTGACTGATGACGAGTTCGCCCAGGGGCCGGATGCCTGGACCCAGTGGGCTGATCCCTTTGGCCCCTGGACCGAGGAGGCCGCATGAGTGCCCAGGCGCGTTTGAAGCCCGCCTGGCCGCACGTGGCCCAGAGTGATGATGCCGAAGTATTGCTGGCTGCGTTGCACGATGGCATCAATCTGGCGGTATGGCAGCGTCAGCTGACGCCGCAGGTGCATAACTTTGTGGTCGAGGCGTTGGCCAGTAATGCCCCGCTGACGGTGGCAACCAGCATAACGCTGTCGGATGACAATCCCTCGCCAGATCTTCGCGCGCTGTTTGCCCGCCTCGAGCATCTGCCCGGGCAGGCCGACTTTGTGGCGGATATAGAGCAGCTGGTTGCCATGTATGCCTGCCTGCTTGACGCTGGATGCGTTGGTCTGCGCTTGCGTGTGCTGGAGCGGGCCATGTGCCCGCGCTGGCATGTCGATAAAGTCGGTATCCGGCTGGTCACTACCTATCAAGGGCCAGGCACCGAATGGCTGCAGAATGATGATGTGCCACGCGGTAGTCTGGGTTCCCCGAGAGCAGATGACTGGTCTGCCTTGCCGCCAACGGGCCGGATCGATTGCGGATCGGTTGCCTTGCTCAAGGGCGAAAGCTGGCCGGGCAATGTGGGGCAGGGCATCGTTCATCGCTCGCCATCACCGGCCATGACAGAGCCGCGTCTGATGCTGTCACTGGACTGCCTGGGGTAAACCCGGGCCGGCGGTATTGTTGCAGAGCGGCATTGCAGCGTTGCATATTCTGGCTTTGGGCCATGCGCCTTGACTGTGTAAACTGTGGTTTTCCCAGTCAAGGCCTTGCCCATGCAGTTGCTTCCCTGGTCCCATGAGTCGTCCGCCGGTTTTACCCTGCGCGGCTGGTATACCGCGCCAAGCGGCAAGCCGCTGCTGCACTTTCTGCACGGCAATGGTTTTTGCACCCGTACCTATGAGCCGATGCTGGCCATTCTCGCTGAGGACTTCGATCTTTGGCTGTGCGACTTGCAGGGGCATGGCGAGAGTGAGCACGGTGGGCATTTTGTCGGCTGGAATCGCAATGCCGAGCTGGCCTATGAGGCTTTTCAGGCGGGTAGTGCGCAATTCGGTGATGTGGAGCATCTGGCCTGCGGGCACAGCTTTGGCGGTGTGCTGACCAGCCTGATCATGGCGCAACATCCGCAGGCCTTCCGTGCGGCGGTGCTGCTGGACCCAGTACTGTTTCCGCAATCGCTGATTACCTTGCGCCAGAGCTTCAACCTGATTGGCATGCGCCGCAATCCCATGGCGGACAAGGCCCGTGCGCGTCGCCACCACTGGCCGGACCGGGATGCGGCCTACGGTGCCCTGCACAACCGGGGTATGTTCCGGGGCTGGGAAGAGGCGGCCTTTCGGGCGCATATCGATCACGCCTTGCGCGATCATGCCGAACTGGGTGTAGAACTCAAATGCCGCCCCAGCCGTGAGGCAGAGGTATTCGACTCCATGCCACAACGCCTCTGGACATCGCTACGCCGCGTACGTACACCGACCCGGGTGATCTATGGAGAGCAGAGCTACCCCTTTGTGCGCCAGGCCGTGAACCGTTGGGTTAGGCTCAATGGCCAGGTCAGTGCCGAGTCGATTGCCGGCGGGCACTGTTTCATGCAGGAAGATTCGACTTCGGCGGCGCAGCGGGTCAAAGCCTTCATGCGGACACAGTAGAGTGATGACCGCTGAGGCTCAGGGTGGTGAGGTGGCATAAAAAAACCGGTGCCTGAGGCACCGGTTTTTCGTCTGGCCAGTGAGGTCAGGCAGCGACGATAACGTCGCCATGATTCTCCGGCTCGATCAGGGCGCGGTGCAGGGCGACGACAGCGGCGTCGTAGTCCTCTTCCTTGACGATGCACTGCATTTCCACCTGACGCATCGATTGATGCACCGCCTGGATGCTGATACCTGCCTCGGCCAGCGCAGCAACTGTCTTGGCCAAGATACCCTTGACCTTGAGGTCGGAACCGATCGCCGACACCATGGCAATGTTGTGCACATTGACCTCGGACATCGGATACTTTTCTTCGATCAGGCGCGCAGCACGGTTAATCATCTTGCGTGAACCGGCGACGTAATAGGTGATGCTGTTGGCATCCGAATCCTTGTTCACCAGGTACAGCTTGAGCTGCTTGAGCAAGCGTGTGATCTCGATGTCATAACCGACATCGCCGAGCATTTCCTGATCGAAGACTTCCAGCGCGTAGACATCCTTGCGTCCGGCAATGATCTCGACACATGGTTTCTCGCTGATATAGTCCTGGCTGATCAGCGTACCCGTGTGATCCGGCTCGAAGGCATTCTTGATGCGCAGCTGGATACCGGCCCGGCGCAGGGTGCGCGCCGCCTTGGGGTGAATGGCTTCCATCCCCAGGTTGGACAGCTGGTCAGCCACGTCATAGTTGGTGCGGCCGATGGTCACTACCTTATCAACGCCTACCTTGTTCGGATCGGCGCTCGAGAGGTGATATTCCTTGTGGATGACCGCTTCGCGGGCGCCTGTGGTGGCGGCAATCTGGGCGAAAGTGATCTCGCTGTAGCCACGGTCAAAGGTGTTCATCAACCCTTCACTGCAATGGGTATAACCGGTGGCAACCACCAGTTCCTTGCTCAGGTCGATACCATCGAAGCTGTCCTTGATCATGTCCTGAAAGGACTTGGCATGGCTCAGGTTCCAACCGGTCAGATCGACCAGGCGGGCGTTGATGCCAGCAGTTTTCAGCGCCAGTACGGTGTTGAAAGCGCTGTGCGCTTCACCCAGTGAGGCGAGCATTTCACGCACTTTCATCAGATGCTCTTCCAGCTGGAAGTGACCGTAGGAGCACAATTGCTGCAGGCTGGTCATGCAGTCACGCACATCGCTGATGCGGCCTTCGATAAAGCGGTCTGCCGCCTGGCGCTCGTAGTTGCCGGGGAAGAGTTCGGCGTTCTTGGCCAGTACGGTTTCCAGCACCGTATCCAGCGCGTCACCCCAGGCGTCTTCATTGGTGGCATCGGCAAAGCGCTCGTAGACGCCGGGCTCACCGGTCTTCTTGTGCTCAAGGAGGGCATTGGTCATGCCAGAGTAAGCGGAGACAACGAAGACACGCTGATACAGTTCGCTACCCTGACGTTGGCCAATGAAAATGTTGTTCAGTACTTCGTCAAAGCGGCTCATTGAGGTGCCGCCGATTTTCTCTACTGTATGCATAGTCCTGGTTACCGTCATTCTGGGTGTGTGGGTGTTTTGTACTTGGCTGCTGGCATGATGCGGACGCTGAATCACCAGCTCCCGCATCGGCTTGTCTAACACTTGCCAGACAGTTGAGTGGTCTGATCAGTCGACCGGATAAACACCATCTTTATCGTGTACTTCCTTGCCGGACAGCGGCGGGTTGAACACACAGGCCATCTTCATATCTTCGCTGCCACCGTACAGCATGTGTTCGTCATGCTTGTCGAGGATGTACAGCGTGCCCGGCTGGATCTGATAGACCTTGCCGTCGGACAGGGTCTTGATCTCACCGTTGCCGCTCATGCAATAGACCGATTCCAGGTGATTCTTGTAATGAATGTGAGTCTCGGTACCGGCAAAAATGGTGGTGATGTGGAATGAGAAGCCCATGTTGTCATCTTTCAACAGCATGCGCACACTTTCCCAGTTACCGTTTTCGGCGGTTACCCGGCGATCGGAGTTGGTGCATTCATCCAGAGTACGAACAATCATAAATAATCCTTGTATCAGTGAGTGGGGTGGGGCGACGCTGACGTTTCAGTGACAGCGCAGGGCAGGCTCAGGAGGCCTGGCTGCCCACCTCTTCGTTCAAAACCTTGGCAAAGGCCGCATCGAGAATGGTCATTGCCTTATTGATCTGTTCTTCGCTGATGATCAGCGGGCACAGGCATTTGACAACCTGGCTGTGATTGCCGCTGGTTTCGATGACCAGGCCGTGCTGGAAGGCTTCGGCACAGATGGCGGAAGCAATCTCGCCGCTCGGGCAGTTGATGCCGACCATCATGCCGCGGCCTTTGACATGGAGTGAATCCGGGCCATGCTTGCTGACGATCTTCTGCATGCGGTCCTTGATCAGCTTGCCTTTGGCCTGCACGCTCTTGGCAAACTCATCGGTAGTCCAGAAATGCTCCATGGCTGCCGCCGCGGTAACGAACGCCAGATTGTTGCCACGGAATGTGCCGTTATGCTCACCCGGTGACCACTGGTCCAGCTCGCGGCGCATGACCACTACAGCAAAGGGTAGACCATAACCGCTGAGAGACTTGGACAAAGTGATGATATCCGGCTGAATGCCCATCTCTTCAAAGCTGAAGAAGGTGCCGGTACGGCCACAGCCGGCCTGGATGTCGTCGGCAATCAACAGCATCTCGTGCTTGCGGCACAGCTTCTGCAATTTGCGCATCCACTCGGCGGAGGCCGTATTGAGGCCACCTTCACCCTGGACGACTTCGACAATCACTGCAGCCGGTTTGTCGATACCACTGCTCGGGTCGCTCAGCAGCTTATCCATCATGGCGATGGTGTTCACGTCCTTGCCGAAGTAGTTGGCATAGGGCATGCGGCTGACATCAGTCAGGGCAACACCGGCAGCACCACGGTGATGCTGATTGCCGGTCACTGCCAGGGCGCCGATGGAGCAGCCGTGGAAGCCGTTGGTAAAGCTGATCACGTTGTTGCGGCCAGTGACCTTGCGTGCCAGCTTCAGTGCTGCTTCTACCGAGTTGGTACCGGTGGGGCCGCTGAACTGGGTGACATAGTCGCCGTAGCCACGGGGTTCCAGGATCACGCGATGGAAGACCTCGAGGAAGTTTTCCTTGGCTTCAGAATACATATCCAGGCCGTGGGTCAAGCCATCGTTGGCCAGGTAGTCGATCAGCGCTTTCTTCAGAACCGGGTGGTTGTGGCCGTAGTTCAGGGTTCCAGCACCGGCGAGGAAGTCGATATAGGACTTGCCATCCTGAGTAATCAGTTCTGCGCCGCGCGCCTGCTTGAAAATAACCGGGAACGAACGGCAGTAGCTGCGAATGCCGGATTCATGTTGTTCGAACTGTTCAAAGATGCTCATGGGTGCTCCTGATTTCAAGCGGTGGCAGTTTGATTAAAGGGCCCAGCGCGATAGACAACTTCGTCATCGTGCAGGCCATTGAAATGGGTGTCGCGGGCAAATTTGACCTCGGTGCTGTAGTCAGCACCCAGCAGGCGGAAAGCCTTTTTGAATAGCGCCTGGGAAGCTTCGTTGTCCGGGGTGATGGTGGTTTCCATATGGGTCACTCCGTCAGTGCGTAGGCGCTCTACCAAGGCCAGCAACATCTTCAGTGCCAAACCCTGGCCGCGCATACGGCTGTCGACGGCAACCTGCCAGACGAACAGTGTTTCCGGGCGTGCTGGCGGGCGATAGCCAGAAATGAAACCGACCAGATCACCATCCTCGGCTACCGCAGCGATAGCGGTATCAGCAAAGTCACTGCATTGCAGCAGGTTGCAGTAGACCGAGTTGGTGTCCAGGGGTTTGCAGCGCTCGACCAGCTGGCTCAGGGCATAACCATCGGTGGCTTGCGGGGTGCGCAGTGTATAGGCAGTAGCGTCTGTCAAAATGATTCCTCAATGTTTATGCGTAAATGCATTTATCTATAATAAACATATCCTGGAAATTATCTCAACCCGCCATTAATGCGCCTTACAGGCCATATTCATTGCTTATGTAATATTTTTAGCTGTTAAATAGATTTGTCATGATTCTGTGCCAGGCCAGAGTTGGCGGGGGCTGGAAGCCGATGCAAGTTGGCATGAAAACGCGACGACATCAGACCTGTTGTACAAGAATTTTTCATAGTTCAGGTGTGCTGAATCCGCCAGCGGATTTATCGGATATCGGACTAACGGTCAGAAAGTGATCAGAGAAGGATGGGGGAGGGTGGGGTGTTATACGGGATTGCCAGCCAGAGGTGGCTGGCAACGCAGGTAGCTTTCAGTGGTTTTCTAGATCAGCCGGTCAGCATCAAAGAAAGTACGCAATACGCGGATCAGATAACCCGGATCGCGGCTGCCAGCCAATTCACGAATGGAGTGCATGGCGAAGGTGGGTGCGCCGATGTCCACGGTGCGAATACCTGTGCGGCTGGAGGTGATGGGGCCTATGGTGCTGCCGCACCCCATATCGCTGCGCACGACAAAGCTCTGCACCGGTACGCCGGCCTGGTCGCACAGGTGGCGGAACAGGGCTGCCGTTTCGCTGTTGCTGGCGTAACGCTGGTTGTTGTTGATCTTGATCACCGGACCACCATTAAGCTGCGGGCCATGGTTGCCGTCGTGCCGGTCGGCATAGTTGGGGTGCAGGGCATGGGCATTGTCGGCAGAGACCAGAATCGAGCGCTGCAGTACCTGGATGCGTTGGGCGCTGTCCGGCAGCAGCCGGCTGAGGACATCTTCAAGGAAAGGGCCATCCGCGCCACAGGCCGAGGCAGAGCCGACCTCTTCATGGTCGGTACAGACCAGCAGGCAGGCTTGTTCGCCATCGCTGTCGAGCAGTGCGCGCAGGCCGGCGTGGCAGGACAGCAGGTTGTCCAGTCGTGCGGCGGCAAAGAAATCGTCATCCAGGCCAAGGGTGGCGGGCGGCTGGGTGTCGTAGAAGCTGAGTTCGTAATCCAATATATGCGCGATGGCGAGATCAGGATGCTGGCGCTGGGTTTCTTCGCGCAGCAATTGACGCAGGTCGCGTTTGGGCTCCAGCACATGGGCCAGAATGGGCGGCAATTGGGTTTGCGGGTTGATGGCCACGCCTTCGTTGACGCCGCGGTTGAGGTGAATGGCCAGACTGGGAATAACCGCAATCGGGCGTTCAAAATCAATCAGCCGGCTGACCAGTTCGCCGTCGTCGGTGCGCAGGGTGACGCGGCCGGCGAGTGACAGGTCGCGGTCGAACCAGGGGGCGAATAAGGCGCCGCCATAGACTTCGACGCCCAGTTGCCAGAGTTTGGCTTTTTCCAGTTCGGGTTGCGGTTTGACGCGCAGGCAGGGGCTGTCGGTGTGTGCGCCGACCAGGCGCAGACCTCGTTGCAGGGCGCCGTCCTGGCCGAGGCTGAAGGCGATCAGTGAGGAGTCGTTGCGGGTGACGAAATACCGCCCGCCGGTTGCCAGTTGCCAGTCATCGCGTTCGTCGAGTGGAACGTAGCCGGCGTCGAGCAGGCGTGCGGCGAGGCTGCGGGTGGCATGAAAGGGGGTGGGGGAGGCCTGTATAAAGTTGGCCAGGTCGGTGTTGATGGCGCTATGAGGCATTTAATGTTCCTGCTGCGTAAAGTCTGTTTGCGGTGAACGGTAGATCTGTGTGAGATCGCATTGCTGTCCACCGGTCCCAGACACGCTGTCCCGTCCATGGGCGCTCGACGATAGCCATCCATGGCTATCGACGGCCTGGAACCGGTGGGCAGCAACGCAATCTGCGTGCTTCGTGCAAGCAGCACGCGCTCGTTACTATGTATTCAGTCTATCGTTTTCCACTCAAAAAGGCGTGGGGCAGACGTAACTGAGTCGTTCACCGCTGTGCGGGTGGCTGATGACCAGGCGTTGGGCGTGCAATGCCAGACGCGGGCAAGCGTCGAGTGCCGCTCCGCTGGCGTACAGGCGGTCGCCGAGTAAGGGGTGCCCGATGGCCAACATATGCACGCGCAATTGGTGTGAGCGGCCGGTAATCGGGGTCAGTTCGATACGACAGTGATCCTGTTGCCGCTCAATTACTCGCCAGTAGGTCTGGGCGGACTTGCCGAGGTCGTGATCGACAATATGCCGGGGTTTGTTCTCCGGGTCATAACGCAGTGGCAGGTCGATGTGGCCGCTGTCCTGTTCCGGTTGGCCCCAGCAGAGGGCGTGGTAGGTTTTCTCGGTTTCCCGGTCCTGAAACTGGCGCGACAGTTCGCGGTGGCTGTCCGGGTCGCGGGCAATGACCAGGATGCCGGAAGTTTCCCAGTCGAGGCGGTGCACGATGCGGGCTTCGGGGTAGCCGTTGTCTTGCAGGCGGGTAATCAGGCAATCCTTGTTGTCCTCGGCGCGGCCGGGGACGGATAGCAACAGGCTGGGTTTGTTGACGATCAGGAAGCAGGGATCCTGGTGCAGGATCTGGATGTTGCTCAAGGGCATGGGGTTACCTGGCGCCGCCGGTTGGCGGCGCGCTCTCGGGGATCAGCGATCGGGCAGGGTGACATTGAGTTCGAGAATCGAGCAGTCGCCCTGGTTCTCCAGTGCCACGCTGACCTGGTCGCGGTCAATCGCCACATATTTGCTGATCACATCAATGATCTCCTGCTGCAACTGCGGCAGGTAATCCGGTTGGTTGCGTTGCCCGCGCTCATGGGCAACGATGATCTGCAAGCGTTCCTTGGCCACTGAGGCAGTGGAGGTGGATTTTTTGCGGTCGCGAAAATAGTCGAAGATGCTCATCATCTAGCGCCCTCCGAACAAACGGCTCATCAAGCCCTTTTTCTGTGTCTCAAGGAAGCGATGCGGTACGTCCTGACCAAGCAGGCGGTCAACCGCGTCGCTATAGGCCTGACCGGCGTCGCTCTTGTCATCCATGATCACCGGCACGCCCTGGTTGGACGCCTTGAGTACGGCCTGGGATTCGGGGATAACGCCCAGCAGGGGGATCGACAGAATATCTTCGACATCGCTGACCGAGAGCATTTCGCCGGTTTCAACGCGCTCCGGGTTGTAGCGGGTCAGCAGCAGGTTTTCCTTGATCTTCTCGCCCTGTTCGGCGCGCCGCGACTTGCTCGCCAGCAGGCCCAACATACGGTCGGAATCACGCACCGAGGAGACTTCCGGGTTGGTCACGACAATGGCTTCATCGGCAAAGTACATTGCCAGATGGGCGCCTTTTTCGATACCAGCCGGCGAATCGCAGACGATGTAGTCGAAGGTTTCTTTCAGCTCATTGAGCACCTTCTCAACCCCTTCGGGTGTCAGCGCATCCTTGTCACGGGTTTGTGAGGCAGGAAGAATGAACAGCTTGTCCGAGCGCTTGTCCTTGATCAGGGTCTGATTCAGGTTGGAATCACCATTGATCAGGTTGACGAAGTCATACACCACGCGACGCTCGCAACCCATGATCAGGTCGAGATTGCGCAGGCCGACATCAAAATCAACGATGACGGTTTTGTAGCCGCGAAGGGCGAGACCGGTGCCAATTGCGGCGCTGGTGGTGGTTTTACCCACACCACCCTTGCCTGAAGTTACGACGAGGATCTTTGCCAAGGTGACCTTCCTGTCTGTCGGTTAGCGAATGAATGGTTGCCGGAACGGAAACCGGCACTGCGCGGCGTTGTCCGCGAGGTTTCCGTATTGGCTCAAGGCCAGTAATTCCGGCGTATCAGAATGGTTGCACAGTATCTGTCATAGCTCGCTGATCTTCAAGCTGTCACCGTCCATGCTGACCTGAATGGCCTTTTTCCAGTGGGCTTTGCGCAGGTCTTCGGCGACTTTGTATTGCCCGGCGATGGAGACCAGTTCGGCTTCCAGGCTCTGGCAGATGATGCGTGCCTCGGTATTGCCGCGCACACCAGCCAGGGCACGGCCGCGCAAGGGGCCATAGACGTGGATATGGCCATCGGCGAGCAGTTCGGCGCCGGCGCTGACCGGGGCCAGTACCACCAGGTCACCGCCGCGGGCATACACCTGCTGGCCGGAACGGATCGGGTCGGTGATTACCCGGCCACAGCTCACCGCAGGTTCGGCCTGGGTTGCTGCTGCCGGGCTGTCGCTGTCATTGGATGCCGTCTGGGTGTCGTCAGCGGCTGTTTCCAGGGGTTTTTCCCGTGTCCGGCCCGGTGGCAAGAGGACCAGTTCGGTGTCCTGAGCCAGTTGGCGGAAGCGTTCATCACCGCGCAGGGCCACCGCTTGCAAGCCATGCTCGCGGCTGATGCGCAATAATTCCTGCAGGGTGGCTGGCTGCAGCTCGCCGGTGAGTTTTTCCAGGCTGAAGACGACCGGGGTGTCACGGAAAAAATTCGGCGCCTGTTCCACCTTGTCGGCCAGTTGGCGGGCAAAGGCTTCAGGTGTCTGGCGGATCAACTCGATCATGGTCATCGCCAGCATGCCGCCTTTCAGGTGGAATACGGGGTCGTTGTCGAGCAGATCGGGTGTGCTGTTGACGGTCATCGGGTCTTCCAGTCAATTCAGGTGTATGGCTGCGACACCTTATATCGGTTGCGTGCATGGATCGCAAGGGGGCGACAGCTTGGGTAGAATAGCTGTTTTTCCCGCAAGGCAGGATTCGATGGAGCGTCCCGGTTTCACCAAGGCATTGTTGCACCCGCGTTATTGGCTGCTGTGGCTGGGCCTCGGCCTCTTATGGCTGGTGGTGCGCTTGCCCTATCGCTGGCTGCTGGTTCTGGGGCGCTGGGTGGGTCGAGTCATGTTCATTGCCATGCCTGCACGTCGAGAGATTGCCCGGGTCAATCTGGCGCTATGTTTTCCTGAACGATCGGATGCCGAGCGTGAGCAGTTGCTGCGGGCAAATTTTGCCAGTACCGGCATTGCCTTGTTTGAAATGGCCATGGCCTGGTTCTGGCCGCCAAAGCGGCTGGCCCGGCTGGCCCATGTGCATGGCCTGGAACATTTGCAGCAGGTACAGGCCAAGGGGCAGGGCGTGGTACTGATGTCGCTGCACTTTACTACATTGGAAATCGGCGCAGCGTTGTTGAGCCAGAAAATTGCCATCGATGGCATGTACCGTGAACACAAGAACAAGGCGTTTGATTTTGTCCAGCGCCGTGGCCGTGAGCGGCACAATGTCGATGCATGGGCGGTTGAGCGAGACAATGTGCGGGTGATGCTGAAGTCGCTGCGTCAGGGGCGCGCCATCTGGTATGCGCCGGATCAGGATTATGGTCGCAAGGTCAGCGTGTTTGCCCCGCTGTTTGGCCAGCAGGCCGCCACCGTGACAGCGACCAGTACCTTTGCGCGTCTGGGCAAGGCGCGGGTGGTACCTTTTCTGCAACACCGGCGCGCAGATGGCAGTGGCTATGATCTGACGGTTTACCCACCGCTGGAAGACTTCCCCAGTGGCGATGAGTTGGCTGATGCGACGCGCATCAACCAATGGGTGGAGGCCTCGATCCTGACCCAGCCGGAGCAGTACATGTGGGTGCATCGGCGCTTCAAGACGCGCCCGGAGGGGGAAGCGAGGCCCTATGCCAAGCAACGTAAACGCAAGAAACGCCGGAGAGCCGCTTGAGTGAGCTGCTGAAGCAGTTTCAACAACAGGATTGTGCCGGGCTGGTGTTGTCGGGTGGTGGGGCTCGTGCCGCCTATCAGGTCGGCGTGCTGCAAGCGGTCAATGAGCTTTTGCCAACGGGCTCGGCTTTGCCTTTTCCGATTGTCTGTGGCACCTCGGCGGGTGCCATCAATGCCCTGGCGCTGGCGACCCATGCCGACGATTATTCGGCGGCTATCGAGGAGTTGCAGCGGGTTTGGGGCAATTTTCGCTGCGAGCAGGTGTATCACACCGGCTGGGGTTCGCTGTTGGGTCAGGCCTGGCGCTGGGGAAAAGCCAATCTGCTGGGCTGGGCGAGTAAAACACCGACGTCCTTGCTCAATAATCAACCGCTGCGGGACTTGCTGGGCAATGAGATTCGATTCTCAAAAATTGAGCCGGCGCTGAACAGTGGGCATTTGCGTGCGGTCTCGGTCAGCGCCTTCGGTTACCAGTCAGCTGAATCCGTCTGTTTTTATCAGGGGCACGAGCGCATAGCACCGTGGAACCGGCATCGACGGGTCGGCATTCAAGCGCCGCTGGGGCTGGATCATCTGATGGCCTCGGCAGCCATTCCAATGTTGTTTCCGCCGGTGAAGCTCAATCGCG
>SKFV01000116.1 GCA_007117785.1 Pseudomonas sp. | reverse complement strand
TACCAGACCGGAGATTATCTGACGGTTCTGCCGAGCAATCCGCCGGCTCAGGTACAACGGGTGTTGCGCCGTTTCGGCCTGACCGCCGATACCCGCATCAGCGCCGATGCCGTGCCCGGTTTCTGGAACGCCACGCAATCGCTGGGCGACCTGCTCAGTCATTATCTGGAACTGGCGCAACCGGTCAGCCGTCAGCAACTGCAACAGCTCTGTGCCGCCACCCGCTGCCCACCGGAAAAAGCCGAACTGGAGGCCTTGCTGGCCCCCGAGGTGTTCCAGCGCGAGCTGGCCCAGCCACGTGTGAGCGTGCTGGATCTGCTAGAGCGGGTACCGGGGTGCGAGCTCTCGCTGGCCGAATATCTGGCCATGTTGCCGCCCTTGCGCCCGCGTCAGTACTCGATTTCATCCGCGCCCGCGCAGCACCCCGGTCAGTGCAGCCTGACCCTGTCGGTACTGCAGGGCAAAGCCTGGTCCGCACAGGATGATTTTGTCGGTGTGGCGTCCAACTGGTTGGCGGGGCTGCGCCCCGGTGACCGCTTGCCGGTATTGGTGCAGGCATCCAGCTTCCATCCCCCGGCCGAGGTACAGCAGCCGATGATCATGGTGGCGGCCGGAGCCGGGTTGGCGCCGTTCCGTGGTTTTATCCAGCAGCGCGCCGCCAACTGGCCTGAAGGGCAAGCGCCAGATCTGTTGTTCTTCGGTTGCCGCAACCCCGAGGCCGATCTGCTCTATAGCGATGAACTCAGTGCATGGCAGGCAGCCGGGGTAATCAGCCTGCATACCGCCTTCAGCCGGCGTGACGGCGAATATATTCAGGCGGTGCTGTGGCGTGAGCGGGAACAGGTGATGGACCAGCTGGCCGCTGGCGCCAGCCTGTACGTCTGCGGCGAGGGCGAAAAAATGGCTCCGGCCGTGCGCGATACCCTGATCCGCGCCTGGGCTGAACGCGAAGGCGTCGACCAGGCCGCAGCCGCTACCTGGTTTGCCGGCCTGCGGGAGCAAGGGCGTTATGCGGAAGATATTTTCGCCTGATCAGGGCGCCGCAGCTTCAACGCGACTCTCGCCTACGCCGCGCGGGTCGCTGGCGGCCTCGAGTGTGCCGTTGCCCTTGTGCCAGATCACCAGCTGCATATCGCCGTAGTCACGGCCGACTTCGTGCAGGTCATGGCCGAGCGCTTCCAGGGCCTTGCGTTCATCGGCGCTGAAGGTGTCGCTTTCGTGCTGGATGCGGTCGGGCAGATACTGGTGGTGAAAGCGCGGGCGCGTGACGATCTCTTCGGCATTGGCGCCCTGGCGGGCGGCTTCGATACCGAGCAGCACCATGGTGATGATACGGCTACCGCCGGGGGTACCGATCAGCATCAGCTGGTCGGGGCTGTCGAGGAGGGTCGGGGTCATGCTGGAGAGCGGGCGTTTGCCTGCTTCAACGGCATTGACCTTGCCCCCGGCCAGGCCGTATTCGTTGACGCCGTGAATGTCGGCGGCAAAGTCATCCATCTCGTTGTTCAGAATCACGCCGGTGCCGGGGATGGTCATGGCCGCGCCGAAAGGCAGATTGATGCTCAGGGTCGCGGCAACGCCATTGCCTTGGGCATCCAGCAGGGAAAAGTGCGTGGTGTTGTCGCCTTCACTGAACAGCCTGGGCTCGCCCAAGCTGGCGCTGGGGGTAGCCTGTTCGAGGTCGATCTGCTGGGCCAGTTGTGCGGCATAGTCGGCGCTGAGCAGGAGTTCGATCGGCACCTCGACAAAGTCACCGTCCCCCAACAGCACGGCGCGATCACGATAACTGCGGCGCATTAGTTCAACCAGTTGATGTGTCCATGCGGTACTGGCGTAATCCACTGCGGGCAGGTACTGCTGACCCTTAAGAATTTGCGCCAGGGCAATACCGCCAGCCGAAGGCAGGGGGCTGCTAATCACGTTGGTATCGCCGAGCATAAAGCTCACCGGTTCGCGTTCGATGATCTGGTACTGGTCAAAATCGGCTTGCTGCCAGATGCCGCCGGCAGCCTGCACGCCCTTGAGCAGTTGCTCGGCCACCGGGCCCTGATAGAAACCGGCGCGGCCATTGGCGGCCAATAAACGCAGGGTTTGGGCCAGCTCGGGCTGCTTGATCAGGGTGCCCTCGGCAGGAATCTCGTTGTCGCGCAGAAACAGGCGGGCGGTTTCCGGGTCGCTGCGCATGGCTTCAAGACGAAAGCCGCCGAGTGCCTGATAACGCGTGGTCACCGCAAAGCCATGTTCCGCGGCGGTAATTGCAGGCGCCAGGCTCTGTCTCAGCGGCAGGGTGCCGTAGTGTTCGGCCAGATGCACCAGCGCTGCCGGCAGTCCGGGAATGGCGGCGGCCAGTGCTCCATTGATGCTTGGTTCACGCTGTACGTCGCCGTCTTCATCACGGTAGAGATCGGGGTGTGCCTTGAGCGGAGCCGTTTCGCGGGCATCGACAAACAGGTGGCGCACGCTGCCATCGTCCTCGACCAGGCGCAGCAGGTAAAAGCCGCCTCCACCCAGGCCGGAGCCATAGGGTTCAACCACGCCCAGGGTTGCACTGGCGGCAATGGCGGCATCAAAGGCGTTGCCGCCAGCCTCGAGAATCTGTTCGGCTGCGGCGGTGGCAATCGGGTGTGCGGTGGCAATGGCGTGGCGTTCGGGGGCGGCCTGCAGGGTCAGCGAGAGGCTCAGTAGCAGACTGAGCAGCAGGCCCTGCAGGCGAGGAATGGGTGTCAGGCGAAGGCGTGAAGTCATGCTTCTCCGGTAATGATCTTGTACTTTTCCATCAACTCATCCTTGCTTTCCACATGGGCCGGATCCAGTGGAATGCAGTCGACCGGGCACACCTGTTGGCACTGGGGCTCGTCGAAGTGACCGACGCACTCGGTGCACAGGTTGGGATCGATCACGTAAATCTCTTCCCCCTGTGAAATGGCATTATTGGGGCACTCAGGTTCACAGACATCACAATTGATGCAGTCATCGGTAATGATCAAAGCCATGCGGACATGCTCCGGAAGGCGGAAGGTTCAGCCGTGGTAACGCTTTTGCAGTGCTTCGTGCACTGCCGGATGAACAAACTGGGTGACATCTCCACCCAGGGCGGCGATTTCACGCACCAGCGTGGAGGAAATATAGGAATACTTCTCTGACGGCGTCAGAAACAGGCTTTCCACCTGGGGTGCCAACTGGCGGTTCATGTTGGCCAACTGGAATTCATACTCGAAATCCGACACCGCGCGCAGGCCGCGCAGCAGGATGTTGGCATCCATCTCTTTGACGAAGTGTGCGAGCAGCGAGGAAAACCCCACCACTTCCACGTTCGGCAGGTGGCCAAGTACTTCGCGCGCCAGTTCAACCCGCTGCTCAAGCCCGAAAGCTGGGTTCTTCTTGTTGCTGGCGGCAACAGCGACCACCACCCGGTCAAACAGCTTCGATGCCCGTTCGGCCAGGTCGGTATGGCCTTTGGTGATGGGGTCGAACGTGCCGGGATACAAAGCAGTATTCATCGGGCAGTACCTGGATCTGGGATATGGAGTGCAAATGGTAGCGTAACGCCGGGTCAAGGGCCAAGCCTGTGAGAGTGATTCGGCCAGAGCATATGTCCGGCCGGATCATTCAGGCCGTCAGTTCATCGCGCAATTCAGTCGCCAGACGGCCGACCAGACCGTAGATCGAGAGCTGCGGATTGGCGCCAATACTGGTCGGGAAGAGGGAGCCGTCAAGCACTGACAGGTTGCTCAACTGGTGATGCCGGCCCTGGCTGTTGACAACCGCCTGTTGCGAATCTTCACCCATGGCACAGCCGCCCATAACGTGGGCACTGGCCAGATTGACGTCATAGATGCGGTAGCTCAGTTGCTCGACCTGCGCCTTGAAGTCAGCAAGGTTACGACTCAGGCGACCATGGGCATGCGCCGGCAACACCGCCTTGGCCCCCGCAGCAAACTGGATTTCACCCATCGCCAACCAGGCCCGCCGCGCGCTCTCCCAGAGGTAGTCATTCAGCGGGTAGTCCAGCGTCGGGCTGCCATCCTTGCGCAGTTGCACACTGCCGCCCGGGCTCTGCTCATGGAAACCATCGCGCATCAGCGCAATCATCACATTGCTGTAAGCCAGGCGCTGCATGCGTTCCAGACTCTTTTGCCCATGCCCGCCAATGGTTGCGGCAGTGATGCTTGGCTGGGTGGGTGGTACTTCCAGCTTGAAGCCCATGGGGCCGGTAGTGCCTTGATCCCACTGGAACTGGTCGGAATAGATGGATTGCGGCGCGCCGTAATAGCCATCGATACGCTTGTCGAACTGCGCCACCGAGAAATTCACCGGGTGCAGGAAGGTGCGCTTACCCAGTCGGTCGTGGGGGTCGGGAGCATCCGAGCGCAGCAGCAGAGCGGGCGAGTTGATGCCGCCACCAGCTAGCACCACGTGTTTGGCACTCAGGGTTACCCGGGGGCCATCGGCGCGGGTCAGGGTGCTGTTCATACCGCGGGCTTCAACCCCGGTGACCTGATCGCCACTGAATACCAGCCGCTCGGCACGTAGCCGATGGATCAACCGGGCCCCGGCATCCAGCGCTGCCGGCACACTGGTGACCAGCATCGATTGCTTGGCATTCAGTGGACAGCCGGTACCGCAGTAGCCCAGGTTGGCGCAGCCGCGAACATTGCGTGGGATGACTGCCCAGTGCCAGCCAAGCTGCTCACAGCCTGAGCGGATGACATCGTTGTTGGCATTCGGTGGCATGGCCCAGGGAGTAATGTTCAGGCGCTCTTCGGCGCGCTGGAACCAGGGTGCCATACTGGCGCTATCCAGCCCTTTGACTTGATGCGCATCGGCCCAGTGCTCAAGCGTGGCGTCCGGGGTGCGGAAACTGGTGGTCCAGTTAACCGTGGTGGTACCGCCAACACTGCGCCCCTGCAGAATGACAATGCCATTGTCGCTGGTCGAGCGTGCAGCACCTTCCTGATACAGTTCGGCGTAGGCCTTGGCCTCATCGCCCTTGAAGCTGCTGGAGGTAAACAGCCCGCCTTCTTCCACCATCAGCACGCGCAGGCCGGCTTGGGCAAGAATCTCGGCGCTGGTCGCGCCGCCGGCACCGGTGCCGATGATCAGTACATCGGCGTCAAAGCGGCTGTCGTTTTCCAGGCTGGTTGCGTCAGTGACCTGCCAGCCGCGGGCAATGCCCTGGGTATAGATATCGGGTATCGACATGGGAGTATCCTGATCAGATGGCCGGCGGGCCGGGGTATTCGATGCTGTCCCAGGTTGCTGGCAGGGCGTACCAGGCCATCAGCAAGAGTTGCGTGAGCGCGCCATGGCCTTGACGTAGCAGGGCCAGCCGGCTGTCGCGCCAGCGCGCCAGAAACGCTAGTATCTGATCCGCTGAAGCATGCTCGAAACTGCCCCAGATACCCGTCATCGGCCCACGGGTAATCCCCATGCTGAGCAGGTCGAGCATCTCGTGAATATCCTGATGAATCTGCGTAGACATATGCGCCAGACTCCAGTCCAGCTGGCGCAAAGCGGCAGGTAATTGTGCGGGCATGGCCGGATGGGGGCCAATCAGCGCGGGCAGTATGGCGCCAAGAATAGGCAGATCACTGCTGCGCAGTACTTGAAAGTCGCTTGCCGGCTCACTGCTGCTGCAACCGGTCAGGGTCGCGGTCATGCCGGCAGTGGTCAGCGCCAGACTGGCGCCGGCGCCCAACTTGAGCAATTCCCGGCGGCTAAGCCGGGCCTGGGTGATGGAGGACATCATTACCTCGCAATGGTGGCTGGGCCACTGTTTTTTGTTGTTATTACACGCCTGCAGGTGACTGCAGTGATTCCTATCGAATAAACAGCTTGTACACCCACTGCAGCAGCTTTCCACCATAGGGCGGATAAATGGGCCGCGCACCATTGAAGCGTTGCTTGATGTAAACGCCCTTGGACTTGCTGAAGGTCAGAAAGCCCTCATGGCCGTGGTAATGGCCCATGCCAGAGGGGCCAACGCCGCCAAAGGGCATGTCATCCTGGGCAACGTGCAAAATGGTGTCGTTGATACACATACCGCCAGCATGGGTCAGCTCGCTGATGCGCTGCTGCTCGTGGCGATCATAACCGAAGTAATACAGCGCCAGCGGGCGCGGACGGTCGGCAATGTAATCCAGCGCCTGCTGCAGATCGGAGTAGGGCACGATAGGCAGAATCGGGCCAAAGATCTCTTCCTGCATAAGTGTCATCTTGTTATCGCTGTCCAGCAACAGCGTTGGCGGAATGATGCGCGTATCGCTGAAGTCTTCATTCGCCGGATTGATCGGAATCAGCCGTGCACCCTGTCTTTCGGCCTGTTGCAGCCAATTGCTCAGGCGCTGGTATTGGCGTTGATTGACGATCCAGGTGTAATCCGGATTATCGCGCAGCGTCGGATACATCTTGCTCAGACGCTTGCTCAGCGCCTCAGTCAGTTCTTCCAGTTTGTTTTCCGGGCAGAGTACATAATCCGGTGCCACGCAGGTTTGCCCGGCGTTGAAGCCCTTGCCAAAGGCAATGCGCTCGGCGGCATCGGCAATCGGCATATCCGGCGCAATCAGCGCCGGCGACTTGCCGCCCAGCTCCAGCGTCACCGGCGTCAGGTTCTCCGCCGCAGCGCGCATCACATGGCGGCCGATCTCGGTGCCGCCGGTAAACAACAGATGATCAAAGGGCAGTTTGGAGAAGGCCTGGCCCACTTCAACTTCACCGGTGATCACCGCAACCTCATCCTCACCGAAACAGCTGGCCAGCATTTGCCGCAAAACAGTGGCCGTTTCCGGCGTGGATTCGCTCATCTTGATCATCGCCCGGTTACCGGCGGCGAGTGCACCGACCAGGGGTCCGATGGCCAGATAGAGCGGATAATTCCAGGGCACGATAATGCCGACCACGCCCAGCGGCTGATAGACCACCCGCGCCTTGCCCGGCTGAAAAGCCATACCCACCTGGCGACGGGAAGGCTTCATCCAGCCACGGATACGCTTGGTGCTGTATTTGATGGCTTCGACCGAGGGCAGCAATTCAGCCAGCAGCGTCTCATCGGCGCTGCGGCGGCCAAAGTCGCTACTGATCGCAGTGATCAGCGGCTGTTGATAATCGATCAGCGCCTGTTTCAATTGCTTCAGGGCAGTGATGCGTTGTTCAGCCGAGGGCATGGGGGCGGCGCGAAAGGCGCCTTGCTGCTGCTGAAAAACCCTGTGCATGGCCTCAATCGCTTCTGTGCTCTCAGGCGTTGGCTGCGCGGCGTTCATAAAGTCTCCGGGTTGCGGGGCAGCAACCTTGAGCAGCGCCGGGTTTCAGCGTTTGCACAGGTGCTGTATTGTTATGCTGAAAATTAATTTAGAGTAATTGCTCTAGTCTGTCAAACCGGTGCGGAAAAATCTGATGAAAACCCGTGAGCGCATCCTGCAAGCCAGCCTTTCGCTGTTCAATGAACAGGGCGAACGTCAGGTCACGACCAACCATATCGCGGCCCATCTGGGCATTTCGCCGGGCAATCTGTATTACCACTTCCGCAACAAGGAACAGATCGTCGCCGAGCTGTTCAGCCGCTATGAGACCCAGATTGCCGACAGCCTGGCACTGCCCGCCGAGCGCAGCCTGGTTGCCGAAGACAAGGTGCATTACCTGGAAACCCTGTTCGAAGGCATCTGGGATTACCGCTTCCTGTACCGGGAGCTGGAACACCTGTTGCTCAGTGATCCGGCGTTGTCAGCACGCTTCCGGCCTTTCGCCCAGCGCTGTATTGCCCAGGGAAGGGCCATCTATCAGGGGTTGGTGGATGGTGGCATTCTGTGTGCCGAACGGACTGACCCGCAGGCCATGGCGATCAACAGCTGGCTGCTGTTGACCAACTGGGTGTCCTTTGTCTGTTCGGTGGTCAGCAGTGAACCGGGCCAGCCGCTGGACCAGCGTCTGTTGCGCCGCGGGGTGCACCAGGTGCTGGCGCTGGAGCGCGGCCTGCTGACTCCCGAGGCCGCCGTCGTGGTCGAGCAGGCCATGGCAGACTTCTACCAGCCCTTGCCGGGGCTCGACTGACGCTGGCTCAGTGACTGGTATCCCTGACCTTGAGCCAGTCATGCAGGGGTGCGGGCCGGCCCAGGTGATAGCCCTGGGCAAAATCCACCTGCAAGCCGGCGAGCAATTCCAGCGTCGGCTGGTTTTCGACAAACTCGGCGATGGTTTTCAGCGCCAGGGTGTTGGCCACGCTGACCATGGCACTGACGATGGCCTGATCGGTTGTTGAGGAATCCAGCTCGCGCACAAAGCTGCCATCGATTTTCAGATAATCGAAACGGAACTGCTTGAGGTAGTCAAAGGTCGCCAGGCCGGTACCGAAATCATCCAGGGATACGCTGGCGCCCAGCTCGCGCAAGGCATCTACCAGTCTTACGGCCTGCTCGCGGTTGGTAATGGTCTGTGACTCGGTAATTTCAAAGCAGAGCAATGTCGGGTCGATACCCGAGCCGCGAACGCGCTGCACTATCCAGTCGGGCAGTTCGGGGTCGGCAAGGGAGGAGCCGGACAGGTTGATGGCGAACTTGCCGAACTGCCGCGTCAATGCCGATTCCTGCTGTAGCAAACGCAACAGGGTGTCGATCACATAGCGGTCAATCGAGCCCATCAGCCCGGCCTGTTCGGCGGCGGGCAGAAAGGCACCGGGGGCCAATACCTCGCCAGTGGCCGTCTTCCAGCGCAGCAAGAGTTCACAATGCTGGCCACCCGGCTCGCCCTGCAGCGGCACAATGGGTTGCGCATACAGGATGAATTCACGGTCACGCAGCCCGGCCTTGATCGCCTCCTGCAGGGTTTTCTGGCTGAGGCGCTCGCGGTTGGCATGTTCGGCATGGTTCAACCGGCTAAAGCGGCTGCCGGTCATGTTTGCCGCAATGGCCAGCCCTTCCACGGCCAGCCGCAGCTCAGCGCTACCGGAACTGCCACGCGGCATCAGCACCATGCAGGGGCGCAGCAGCAAATTCGCATGTTCCTTGCCGACCGGGCGACCATCCAGCTGCTGGTAAAAACTGAACAGAATGCGCTCAACCTGCGGCATGCGCTCATCCAGGGCTGCAGCGTAGAGCCCGCGGCCAAGGCGCGCGAACTGGCCCGGCAAGAGGTTGGCAAACTCGTTGGCGACATTGTTTTCGATGCGCTCACAGGCTTCCAGGCCAAGCAGGTCGACCAGGTTGTCGATCTGCTCCAGACGCAGGATAACCAGGGTGCCACGGTCGGATGCCTGCTGATCCAGCCAGGTGCCCAGCCCCAGTTCGTTATACAGCCCGCTGAGCTGATCAAACTGGGCCTGCCGCTGGAAGATTCGCAACATGCTCTGGCGTTCCCGCGATACGGCAGACAGCACCTGAATGGTCAGGGTCATAACCACCAGCTGCACAATGACCTGGGCCATGGCGGCATTGTCAGCCACATCCGAATTCACTTCGCCGCGCACCATGCTGATTACCAGCAGGCTGACGCCAAGCAGCAGCAGGTTGACCAGCAGGGGTGCGGCGCGCAGCCCGGCCCAGACCAACATGGGGACCAGCAGGTAATTGGCAATCCAGCGGTACTCCGGTGTGGCTTGTTGAGCGATCAACAGAACGGGTACCAGACAGGCCAGCCAGATCACGATAAAACGTCGGTCACTCTGCTGAATGCGCAGCCCCTGCTGACGCACTGCCATCAATAACGGCGTAAACAGCAGCACCCCGATGGCGCTGGCAATCCAGTAAAAGGCGGCGATGTCCAACCAGTGGAAGTCGGCAAAGTCCCCGCTGGCAACAATGGCCAGGCTGCCGAACAGTGCGGCACTGGTGGCGCCGGGGAGCAGGCCGCGCAGATAGAGATTGGTCAGGTTGCTCAGGGCGCGGTTACTGGTCAGGGTCCAACGGCTCGGCCAGTACCAGGCCAGCAGGCCCGGCACACAGGCCTCGGCAAACATCAGTGGCCAGGTTTCCAGCGCCAGGCCCTGTAACCAGGCCCAGGCAACCATCCCCAGCCCCACCGCCAGGGTCGCCAGGCGCCCCCAGAGCAAGGCCACCGCCACGGAAATACCGGTGACCGGCCAGATCAGTGATATATCCCCGGCGATGGACGTAAAGCGGGATAACCAGCCAGCAAGCAGGGTAAGCAGTGCGATACCGATAAAGCGGAGAATGCTGGCTTGTCCGGATAACTGCATAGGCCGGTCCTGTGGAAAATTCCCTTGCAGTATAGAAAAGCCGGTATGGCCTTACCACCGAGGGGCCAGTCAGCTGCTGAGTTTGGTGCCCAGCCACTGCGGCAAGCGCCGCTCCAGATAATAGCGCGGCCGCCAGGGCGGGCCTTCGATAAAGCCGACATGCCCGCCGCCGGGGTAGAGTTCCATCTGGGTGCCGGGGGCCAGTTCGGCCAGTTCCGGTACGCTGTGTGGAAACACAAAGGGATCATCCAGCGCCTGAATGATCAGCGTGGGTACGCGGATGGCAGACAGAAAATAGCGGCTGCTGCAGCGCCGGTAGTAATCCTCGGCACTGGCAAAGCCATGCAGTGGCGCGGTAATGCGGTGATCGAAATCCCAGAAGCTGTCCATCCCTTCCAGCGAGCCAATCGCCTCAAGACGTGCGTGTTCCGCGTGCAAACCCTGATGCGCAAACAGTCGCTGCTTGTTGCGCGTATAGGCCAGCAGATCGCGCAGAAAGCGCGCCTGATAGACGCGGGAAAAGCCTTGGCTGATGCGGTCGGCGCACTGGTCTAGACGAAAGGGCACGGACACCGCCGCCGCTGCACTCAGCCGACAGTCGGCGCCACATTCGCCGAGGTATTTGAGCAACACATTGCCGCCCAGCGAATAACCGATGGCCGCCAGGGTGCGTTCGGGCTCTTGCTGGCTGAGGTAATCCACCACCTCGGCGAGGTCTTCGCTGGCGCCGGAATGGTAGCTGCGCGCCCGCTGGTTTGGCTCGCCGGAACAGCCGCGCCAGTTCACCGCCACGCTGGGCCAGCCCTGCGCCGCCAGCGCCTTTTGCTGGCCGAGGATATACAGCGAATTGGAACTGCCGGTCAGGCCGTGCAACAGAATCACCAGCGGTGCATCGGGGTTATCCGGGCCGTACCAGTCCAGATCCAGAAAGTCGCCATCACTCAGGGTCAGGCGTTCGCGCTGGCGTTGCAATACGGGGGCGCGGCGGAAAAACGGGCTGAACAGGGTCTGGCTGTGCCCGCCGGGCAACCAGCGCGACGGGCGAAACAGGCTCATGCCTGGCGTTGCCACAGGCTGTACCAGACCTTGCCGGCGCGTTTTTCCCGGTGCAGGTGCCAGTTCGCGGGCAGTGCCAGTTGCGCCGGGCTTTGTTCGCTTTCCAGGTAAATCCAGGCGCGGCTGGTCAGCCAGCCATTGTCCTCCAGCGCCTGGCAGGTCGGCAGCAACAGATCCTGATGGAAGGGCGGGTCAAGAAATACCAGCTCGAAAGGTTCAGCTGGCGGGTTGGCGATCAGGCTCAGGGCATCCTGCTGGCGCACTTCGGCGCGATCACATTTCAGCGTTTGCAGGTGCTCGCGCAGGGTGCTGACCACCTCACGGCTGAGGTCGCAGGTCAGTACATGGGCAGCGCCGCGTGACAGGGCTTCCAGCGTCAGCGCGCCGCTGCCGGCAAACAAATCCAGGCAGCGTGCATTTTCCACCTGGCCGCTAAGCCAGTTGAACAGGGTTTCACGCACGCGGTCCGGGGTTGGCCGCAGGCCGGGCTGCACCACAAAGTCAAAGCGCCGGCTGCGCCATTCGCCGGCAATAATACGTACCTGACTGCGGTCCGGCTTCGGGCCTCCGGGTCTTCGACTCATGCGTCATCCTTATCAATGGGCGGGCCCAGGGTAATGGTCAGGCGTTGTTCGGCGGGCAGGCGATTTTGCAGCACCTCGCGAATATCCTCTGCGCTCAGCGCTTCGATCTCGCTGATCAGTTGCTGCAACTGGTCCGCCGGCAGCCCATAGAAGCCGTTGGCGGCCAGCTGGCCGACAATCGCGCTGTTGCTGGCGGTGCCCAGCACAAACTGACCGAGCAACTGGCGTTTGGCGCGGGCCAGCTCATCCTCAGTGGGGCCTTCGGCAATAAACTCATCCAGCGTCTGGTTGATCACCTCGAGGGCGTCGCTGGCCTGATCGCTGCGCGTCTGAATGCTGATCATGAAAGGCCCGTTGACCGCCATCGGGATAAAGCTGCTGCTGACCGAATAGGACAGCCCACGCTGTTCACGAATCTGTTCCATCAGCCGAGAGCCGAAGCCCGATCCACCCAGAATCTGATTGGCGACATAGAGCGCGGCGTAATCCGGGTCATGCCGGGTAATGCCGTGCTGGCCGATCAGGATATGCGTTTGCTGGCTGTCGAAATCGATATGCTGATGACCGCCAGTCACCTCGGGCACCGCCGGCAGCTCGTCGGCCGCACTACCTTGCGGCAGGGCATCGGCCAGTTGCTGGGCAATCTGTTCGGCTTCATCGCGGCTCAGATCACCGACCAGGGCAATGGTCAGGTTGCTGGCGTTGTAGAACTGCTGATGAAAGGCGTGCAGCGCTTCTGGCGTCAGTGCGGCCAGACTGTCTTCATTGCCCTCTGGCAGGTGGCCGTAGGGGTGATCCGTATAGAGCGCACTCCAGAAGGCTTCGCTGGCCAGCGCGGATGGGCGCTGCAGGCGCATTTGCAGACCAGCCAGGGTGCGCTCGCGGCGGCGTTCAAAGGCATCCTCAGGGAAGCTCGGCTCAGCCACTACCTGAATAAACAGATCCAGTGCCGCCTGACGCTGCTCGGCATCACTCAGGCTACGCAGGTTTGTGGTGGCCATATCGCGGTGGGCGCTGTTATCGAACTGGGCACCCAGATCCTCGAAGCCGGCGGCAATGGCACCGGCATCCAGCTCACCGCTGCCTTCGCCAATCAGGCTGCTGGTCAGGCTGGCGATACCGGGTTGCTCGCCATCACGGCTGGCGCCGGCAGCAAACACCAGGCGCAAGTCAAACATGGGCAATTCCGGCGCCGGCATAAAGTACACCAGGCCGCCCTGATCGGTGTGCCAGCTCTGCAGGTCCAGCTCACGGCTGGGGAGTGGCTGGTCATCCAGCAGAATCTTCAGAGACTGCAGTGGTGGCAGATCCGTCGCATCCAGGCCGGGAATCTCCAGCATGCTGATGGGTTCGGCCTCCAGCGGGCTGGATGCGGGTGCGGCCGAATCGAGTTTTGCCGACTCGCGCCAGAACAGCAGGGCCAGCACCAGAAGGAAGGCCAGGGCGCCAATCCAGCGCGCCGGTGACATGGGTTTAGCAGACATCAGCGAGCCTCCTTCAGGTGTGCGGGTAATACGTGACTACGGGTCAGGCGCTCGGGTTGCAGATAACGTCGAGCCACCTCGCTGACCTGTTCCGGGGTAATGGCCTGCAAGCGTTCGATATCTTCATCCAACAGGGTCCAGGGCAGGCCGACACTTTCCAGTTGGCCGATCAGGCGCGCTTGCGCGCTGATGCTGTCCTGGGCAAAGACCAACTGGGCGATCACTTGATTGCGCACACGGTCCAGTTCTGCGGCGCTGGGCGGTTCGTTCTGCAGGCGTTCGATCTGTTCACGAATACCGGCTTCCAACTGGTCCAGATCGACATCCCGCGCCTGATTGGGCAGGCCGCTGAACATGAACAGGGTATCGCCGCGGCTGAAGGCGTCGTAACTGGCGCCGACCGAGGTGGCAATGCGGCTACCACGCTCCAGCTCGCTGGCCAGCCGTGCACTGTGGCCGGCATCCAGCACGCCGCGCAGCAGGCGCAGGGCATAGGCTTCCCAGTCTTCCTCAGCGGTGACCAGGCCGGGCACGTTATAGGCCATCAGCAGGGTGGGTATTTGCACATTGAGGTATTGGGTAATGCTGCGCTCACCCCCGACCGGCAGTTCCAGCGGCGGCCGGCGCGTCGGCAACGGCCCGGCGGGAATCGGGCCGAAATACGTGTTCGCCATTTCCTTGGCAGTGACCAGATCAATATCCCCGGCCAGTACCAGAATGGCGTTGCCCGGATGGTAATGCAGGTCATACCAGGTACGCAGGTCGTCGACCGTCAGGCGCTCGATATCGTGCATCCAGCCAATGATCGGCTGGCTGTAGGGGCTGGCCATATAGGCCTGGGTCAGAAAGCGCTCGAAGGCCAGAGAATTCGGGTTGTCATCCACACGCAGGCGGCGCTCTTCCTTGATCACTTCCAGCTCGGGCAGAAACTCTTCTTGCGGCAGCGTCAGCCCACGCATGCGTTCGGCTTCCAGCTCCAGCGCAATTGGCAGCAGGTCGCGGCTGAGCAACTGGTAATAGCCGGTGTAGTCGCGGGCGGTAAAGGCGTTTTCCTGTGCACCCAGGGCGCCCAGCAGGCGTGAGGACTGGCCGGGCGCCACCCGCTCACTGCCCTTGAACATCATGTGTTCGAGCACATGCGAGATGCCGGTCAGCCCGGGCGGCTCGTCACTGCTGCCGACGCGGTACCAGAGCTGGGAGACCACCACCGGGGCGCGCTGATCTTCGCGCACGACGACCTTGAGGCCGTTATCCAAGGTGAACTCGTGGGTGTTGTTCGGGGTCTCAGCCCGGAGTGCGCTGCTGCCGAGCAACAGCAGCAGAGGCAAACAGATTGTCAGACTTGCGCGCCACATGTGAAGCCGTCCCGTTAAGTCGAGGGTCATACCGCCAAAGGCGGAAGTGGGGTAGGATAACTCATCCTTTAATGCGACCGTGAAAGCGTATCGCCATACTCTAGATAGTGAATATCCATGTTTGGTTCCAAAGACAAAGCAACACCGCCTGAGACCTCGGCGGACGGGCAGGATGCCGGCAAGCAGGAGAAAAAAGGCCTGTTTGGCTGGATCAAGAAAAAGGGCGACGACACCCCTGATCAGTCCGGCGAGCAAACGACCAGCACCACACCCGCTGACACCAGCGAACGCGCGGCCGGCGACGCTGCTGCGCGTCAGGTAGCCTCCGAACTCTTCTCCGGTCTGGCTGAAGACAAGCCGACCGCCGCAGAAAAACCCGCCGACAGCGAACCCAAGGGCTTCTTCGCGCGGATGAAGCAGGGGCTGTCGAAGACCAGTAACAATCTGGGCGAGGGCATGGCCAACCTGTTCCTCGGCGAGAAAGACATCGACGATGAACTGCTGGAAGAGATGGAAACCCGCCTGCTGATGGCCGATGTCGGCATCGAGGCCACCATGCTGATCATGGAATCCCTGCAGGGCAAGGTGCGCCGCCGCGAACTGTCCGATCGCAAGGCGCTCTACCGCGCACTGCAAGGCGAGCTTGAAGAACTGCTCAGCCACGTCGCCAAGCCCATGCAGGTCGATAGCAGCAAGCAGCCCTATGTGATTCTGGTGGTCGGCGTGAACGGCGTCGGCAAAACCACCACCATCGGCAAACTGGCCAAACGTCTGCAAAGCGAAGGCAAGCAGGTCATGCTGGCTGCCGGCGATACCTTCCGCGCGGCTGCCGTCGAGCAGTTGCAGGTCTGGGGCGAGCGTAACCAGATTCCGGTGGTTGCCCAGCACACCGGCGCTGATTCCGCCTCGGTGGTCTTTGATGGCCTGCAAGCAGCCAAATCGCGCGGCATGGACGTGCTGATCGCCGATACCGCCGGCCGCCTGCACAACAAAGACAACCTGATGGACGAGCTGAAGAAGGTCAAACGGGTCATGGCCAAGCTGGACGGAGAAGCCCCGCACGAAGTGCTGCTGGTGCTGGATGCCGGCACCGGCCAGAACGCCATCAGCCAGACCAAGTTGTTCAACGAGGCCGTCGACCTGACCGGCCTGGTACTGACCAAGCTGGACGGTACCGCCAAGGGCGGGGTGATCTTTGCCCTGGCCAAGCAGTTTGGCTTGCCGATCCGTTACATTGGTGTCGGTGAGCAGATTGATGATCTGCGCCCGTTCACCGCACCCGAGTTCGTCAAGGCACTGTTTGGCCGCGAGTAAGCGATGATTCGTTTCGAGCAAGTAGACAAGCGCTACCCCAACGGCCATATGGGCCTGGACGGGGTGAGCTTTCATATCCGCCGGGGTGAGATGGTGTTTATCACCGGTCACTCGGGCGCCGGCAAGAGCACCCTGCTCAAGCTGATCATGTGCATGGAGCGCCCGAGCAGCGGCCAGGTGCATATCGGCGGGCAGAACCTGCGCGACCTCGGCAGTGATGACATCCCCTACCTGCGCCGACAGATCGGTGTGGTGTTTCAGAACCACCAGTTGCTGTTCGATCGCACCGTGTTCGATAACGTCGCCCTGCCATTGGTGATCAACGGCACCCCGGCCGATGAAGTCGGCCGCAGGGTGCGCGCCGCGCTGGATAAGGTCGGCCTGCTGAGCAAGGAAAAGAGTTACCCGATTGCCCTCTCCGGTGGTGAACAGCAGCGCGTCGGCATCGCCCGCGCCGTGGTGCACAAGCCGGCCCTGCTGCTGGCCGATGAGCCGACCGGTAACCTGGACCCGGCGCTGTCCGCGGAAATCATGAATCTGTTTGAAGACTTCAACCGGGTAGGCGTGACCGTATTGATTGCCAGTCACGACTTGCCACTGATCGCCCAACTGGACCACCGCATGCTGACGCTGGACCAGGGCCATCTGGTGACTGACGGGGAGGAGGCATGAGCGCCGACAAGAAAGCCCCGAAACGCAGCGACGCCCCGCGCAAGAGCGCCAGCGGCGCTGCCCGTTCCGAACGCAACTGGCGTCACCCGCTGCGCAGCTGGGCTGCCAGTCACCGTGACAGCGCCCAGCAGGCCGGCAGCCAGTTGCGCCGTTACCCCTTCAGCAGCGCCATGACCATTCTGGTGATCACCATCGCCCTGGCCCTGCCCATGGGGCTGTCGGTACTGATCAACCAGGTCACCCAGCTGGGCATCGACTGGCAAAGCTCGACCCAGTTGTCCGTGTTTCTCGATGATGGCGTGGACGAGCAGGAAGCCGCTGCGCTGACCGCAGAGATTGGTGACCTGCCCGGCGTTGCCGAAACGCAACTGCTCGACCGCACCCTGGCGCTGGCCGAATTCCAGCAGCATTCCGGGCTGGGTGATGCCCTGCAGCAACTGGATTACAACCCCTTGCCGCACGTGATCGTCGTCACCCCGACCAGTGTGACCGGCGGTGCCGAGGCGCTGGAACCCCTGCGTGACCAGCTTGAACAACTGGGCGGTGTCGAACTGGTGCAGATTGATCTGCTCTGGGTCGAACGCCTGGCGGCCATTCTGAGCATGCTGGAGCGCTTTATCGGCGGCCTGGCGCTGATGCTGATACTGGCGCTGCTGCTGGTCATCGCCAATACCATCCGCCTGGCGATTGAAAGCCGGCGTGACGAGATCATGGTGGTCAAACTGGTGGGCGGTACCGATGCCTTTGTGCGCCGGCCCTTCCTCTATATTGGCGTGCTTTACGGCCTGATTGCCGGGGTGCTGGCCTGGATACTGCTGAGCATCGGCCTGTTCTGGCTCAACCGTACCGTGCGCGAAGTGGCCAGCCTGTACAGCAGTGACTTCAGCCTCGGCCTGATGCCCTTTGGCGATGGCCTGACGCTGCTCGCCGGCGCCATGCTGCTCGGTCTGGTCGGCGCCTGGCTGGCGGTCGGCCGTCATATTCGTGCCATCGAACCGCAGTAGGCTGAAGGCTATTGGTAACGAACTTTTACCCCCGTTCACAGTCTTAGATGGCAGTGATACACTTGTGCGTCATTTTTTGGGAGTTCGCGCATGAATACAGCGTTACAGCCGATTCATAGCCTGGTGCCTGGCGGCAATCTGGAGGCGTATGTCCAGACCGTGAGCGCTATTCCTATCCTCAGTGTCGAGGAAGAGCGCGAACTGGCCGATCGCCTGTATTACCACGAAGACGTTGAAGCAGCCCGCCAACTGGTCATGTCGCACCTGCGCTTTGTGGTGCATATCGCCCGCAGCTATTCCGGTTATGGCCTGGCCCAGTCTGATCTGGTGCAGGAAGGCAACGTCGGCCTGATGAAGGCGGTCAAACGCTTCAACCCGGAAATGGGTGTGCGCCTGGTGTCCTTTGCCGTGCACTGGATCCGCGCCGAGATTCACGAGTTCATTCTGCGCAACTGGCGCATCGTCAAGGTGGCCACCACCAAGGCCCAGCGCAAGCTGTTCTTCAACTTGCGCAGCGCGAAGAAAAAGCTCGCCTGGTTGAATCACAACGAAGCCGAAGCCGTAGCCGCCGATCTGGGCGTTGCCCTGCGCGAAGTGCGCGAGATGGAAAGCCGCCTCTACGGTCACGACCTGGGCTTTGATGCCGGCGCCGATGATGACGACGATGCCAGCTACGCCCCGGTGCATTACCTGGAAGACAAGCGTTATGACCCGGCCACCATGCTGGAGTCAGCCGACTGGTCAGACAATTCCAACGGGCATCTGGAAGCGGGCATGACCGGGCTGGACGAACGCAGCCGGGATATTCTCTACCAGCGCTGGCTGGCCGAAGAAAAAGCCACCTTGCACGAACTGGCGGCCAAGTACCAGGTCTCCGCGGAACGTATCCGTCAGCTGGAAAAGAACGCCATGAATAAATTAAAGAAGAACCTGGAAACCGAGATGACGTTCTGAACCCCGACATCGGGTTATCCGTCAAGGGCAGCTCCGTGCTGCCCTTTTTGTTGCCCACCGGGTTAACACACGCCAGATAATAATTCGTCAGTAATGGAGATGGCATGAATCGTTCTATCGGCTTTCCGCTGGTTACCCTGCTCAGCCTGATTGCAGTGGCCTTTTTTGCCCTCGGCTATTACTTCTCCCGCGGTGAAACCGGTGACCCCTTGCAGTGGCACGAGGAATACCAGGCCAGCTTGTGGCAGCCGCTGCGCCAACAAGAGTTGCTGCTAGGCGATGTCAGCCGGGTACTCGGCCCGGGCCAGTTGTGGATGATCAGCGCCGAAGGCGAGCCCGCCCTGGTCAGCCGCTACCGGCTGGAAACCGACGGCCAGACCTGGCGCGCCCAGGCCACCGTCGAACTGGGCGGCGAACAGATGGAAAGCTTGATCGTCGCCCAGGACTGGCAGCCGGACATGTATGATCAGCCGCTCTCAACCGAGGTGGCGCGAGCGCTGACCGACTACCCGATTGTGCGCATGAGCATGCAGCCGGAAGAGCCGGTCGACGTGGTTCAGGTGGTCAGCTCACTGGGTAACCCGGATATGCGCATGGACCTCGCAGGCGAAACCTGGATCTATCACCGCATTGGTGCGGCCGTCTCCGTCAGCAACGAAGAGGCGCATTCCATTATGTTCGGACTCAGGTAGGGAGCCCCTGGAAAACTACCTGCGTTGCCTCAGCTGCGTTAAAAACAGGCTCGTGCGCGAGTCCGATCAAAATACACATTTACAACACGTAAACTGCGCTTTTTCGCCTGTTTTTGCCTTGCTGAGCCTGCCTCGCCTACGTTTTCCAGCGGCTCCCAGTCATTCAATTAGCCCCGCACATCCGGCAGCCGCAACCAATCCGGCCGTGACCACTCACGGCCCTTTTCCATCTCGCGCAGATAATGCGGCCCGCCCAACTGGTTCATCTGTCGCTGAATCCAGCTGGCGCGCCGCTGCACATGCGCGGAAGGCTGCGACGCACTCCAGTTGCGCGGGTTGGGCAGCACCGCCGCCAGCCTGGCCGCCTGCTGCGTAGAGAGATAGCTGGCGCCGACGCCGAAGTGGTGCTGCGCCGCCGCTTCCACACCAAACACCCCGTCATCCCACTCGGCAACATTCAGATAGACCTCGAGAATCCGCTGCTTCGGCCAGAGCAGCTCGATCCATAGCGTGTACCAGCCTTCGAGGCCCTTGCGCAGCCAACTGCGCCCGGACCAGAGAAACACATTCTTCGCCGTCTGCTGGCTGATGGTGCTGCCACCACGCAAGCGGCCACCCTGGCGGTTGTGCGCCATCGCCGCTCGAATCGCCTGCAGATCAAAGCCGTGGTGGTTAGCAAAGTTCTGGTCTTCGGCGGCAATCACCGCCATTTTCATGCTGTCGGGGATTTCCCGGTAGGGGCGCCACTGCTGTTGCAGGACGATAGGCGTACCCGCGCTGCGCGCCTGAATCCAGCGCTCGACCATCATCATCGAGCCGGGTAGCGGCACCCAGCGAAAGGCGATCACCGGCAATATGCTGATAAACATCAGAATCAGCAGCCACTTGAAGGTCTTGCCCAGTACTTTTTTCAACACAGTGATCACGTAACGGGCTCCCGAAGAGTTGCCTGGCCACCGCGCGCAGCTTAGAGTGCTGGCCGGGGTGCATTGCTGCGGCCCAGTATAAACCGGAGGTTTTCCCCATGGCCAAGTGGTTCCTGCTGTTATCAGCCATCAGTGGCTTTACCGCCGTTGCTTTCGGCGCCTTTGCCGCCCATGGTTTGCGCGGGCAACTGCCGGCCAACCTGCTGGCCGCCTTCCAGACCGGCGTGCAATACCAGTTCTGGCACACCGCCGCCCTGATCGGCGTCGCCCTGCTGTTGCTGCAATGGCCGCACAGCCGCCTGTTCAAGGCCGCCGGCATCGGCTTTGTCACCGGCATCCTGCTGTTTTCCGGCAGCCTCTACCTGATGGCGCTCAGCGGCATCACCGCACTGGGCATTATCACCCCGTTTGGCGGCGTCAGTTTTCTCATCGCCTGGCTATTATTCGGCCTGGGGGTGTGGCGGCAGCTGTAAACAGCCGCTCTGCATCCCTGCAGGCTCGGAAAAGCCAGCACATCGCGGTATCATAGCCAGCTGATCCATCCCCTATCGAGTGCCCCATGCAGATTCAACTCAATGGCGAAGCCTATGACCTGGAGCGCCCAGTCACCCTGGCCGAACTGCTGGAACGGCTGGAGCTGGCCGGTAAGCGACTGGCCATCGAACACAATCTGGATATCGTACCGCGCAGCCAATACGCCGAGACCACCCTGCAAGCGGGTGACCGGGTAGAGATTGTGCACGCCATCGGCGGTGGTTAAACAACGCCCCTGCCGTTATCGGCAATTACCTGACTGCGGGAGACAGCATGACTGACATGTCGCAAGACGCCTTCGAGATCGCCGGCGTTCGTTACAATTCGCGTTTGCTGGTAGGTACCGGCAAATACAAGGACCTGGCCGAAACTGGCGCAGCGATTGAAGCCTCCGGCGCCGAGATCGTCACCGTCGCCATTCGCCGCACCAACATCGGCCAGAACCCCGGCGAGCCCAACCTGCTCGACGTGGTCCCGCCGGACCGTTACACCATCCTGCCCAACACCGCCGGCTGCTATACCGCCGAGGATGCCGTGCGCACCTGCAAACTGGCGCGCGAACTGCTGGATGGCCACAAACTGGTCAAGCTGGAAGTGCTCGCCGACCAGAAAACCCTGTTCCCCAATGTGGTGGAAACCCTCAAGGCCGCCGAAGTGCTGGTCAAAGACGGCTTCGACGTCATGGTCTATACCAGTGACGACCCCATCATTGCCCGCGAACTGGCCGCCATGGGCTGCGTTGCCGTCATGCCGCTGGCCGGCCTGATCGGTTCCGGCATGGGCATCTGCAACCCCTGGAACCTGCGCATCATCCTGGAAGAAGCCACCGTCCCGGTACTGGTTGATGCCGGCGTCGGCACCGCCTCGGATGCCACCATCGCCATGGAACTGGGCTGCGCCGGCGTCCTGATGAACACCGCCATCGCCCACGCCCAGCAGCCGGTCCTCATGGCCGAAGCCATGAAACACGCCATACTCGCCGGCCGCGCCGCCTACCTGGCCGGCCGCATGCCGCGCAAACTCTACGCCAGCGCGTCATCCCCGCTGGATGGCACCATTACCTGAGAACGCGCTTACGAACTGCTGCGCGTCGGCACTACTGCGTTAAAAACAGGCTCGGCATGCTCATTTACTCGTTGTAAACTCCGCTGCCTCGCCTGCTTATGTGACCCACATGGATGTGGGAAATGCCGAAAGCCCGAAGGGAACGGGCTTGGCCCTTGTATTGCTCTAGCTCGCGAGCTCGTAAACACGTTCTACGAACTCTTTATTTTTGAGGCTTACCGATGACTGACCAGCCCGTAGCCCCGGAACACCGCCGCAGCATCCGCAGCTTCGTCATGCGCGCCGGGCGCATGACCGAAGGCCAGCAGAAAGGCATGGACCAGGGCTGGCCGCGCTTCGGCCTCAGCCTCAAGGATGGGCAGCTGGATCTGGACAGCGTGTTCGGCCGCCAGGCCCCGCGCAACCTGGAAATCGGCTTCGGCATGGGCAACTCCCTGCTGGAAATGGCCCAGACCGCCCCGGAGCAGGACTTTATTGGCATCGAAGTCCACCGCCCCGGCGTTGGCGCACTACTCAACAACGTCCTCAAGGCCGGCATCACCAATCTGCGCGTGTACGACTGCGACGCCATCGAAGTGCTCGACAAAGCCATCCCCGACGCCAGCCTCGACCGCCTGATGCTGTTCTTCCCCGACCCCTGGCACAAGAAAAAGCACCACAAACGCCGCATCGTGCAGCCGGACTTCGTGCAAAAAGTCCGGCAGAAGCTCAAGCCCGGCGGCATCTTCCACATGGCCACCGACTGGCAGCACTACGCCGAATACATGCTGGAAATCATGCAAGCCGCCCCTGGCTACCGCAACCTGGCCGAAGACAACACCTACGTCCCCCGCCCGGAAGAGCGCCCGATCACCAAGTTTGAGAAGCGTGGTGAGCGGCTAGGGCATGGGGTGTGGGATTTGAAATTTGAGCGGGTGGGGTGAGACCGCGTGAGCGGCGCTCAACCCTTCATCAAGCGGTGTTCGATTGACCTCCGATCGATCGCAGGCATGGGGTTAACAGCAACCCAATAAATAAATCTGTCTCCTTTTCTCCTTAGACGGGTTTTTTATTGCCAAGAGATCAGACTGGCCCAGGCTATGGCGTAGTGCTACATTCCTCCTTGAGGTAGATCAGGGAGAGAGTGGAATGAAGTGCCCAAAATATGCGAAAAGGGACAGATTTATTTTTCTCAATCTTTGTTTGACAGTTATATGTATGAAATCGGTGAGATAACTGCTTCATTGCTGCGAAATTAGTTTTATCTTTAGGCTCAGGAAAGTGAAATTTAATTAGGGGGTGGAGTATGGGTCTATTTAAAAGCATTTTCAGAGGTAGCAAGGGTTTTTCCGCTGCAACTAATGCTTTGCTTGCAGAATACGTTCTTCCAAAGCTAAATGAAGCAACCAAGAGCGAGGTTCGATTTCAGATAATATTTATAATGCGCGCCGGCGGGTTTCCAAACTTAACCGAGGAGTCTATAAAAAGGCGTTTTGATAAATCCCCTAGAGAGATTCAGCTGAATTTGATTGCTTTGGCTCTCAATGATTTAGGTATTGAGCCAGGTCTTCAAAATGAATTTTGGCATGAGATTAGAAATCCTTTTTTACCAAATTTATATAACGATGATGAAGTTGCTGCGGTGCAGTTGCGGTTAGCTAATCAGCATAAAATACACTTTCAAGTTAGTAGAGTCCCGATGTTGTTTGATAGATTTATCTGATATGTCCGGGGCATATTTCTGAGGGCTTGTGATCTGTAATGAATCCTTGTCCTTTATATTTAATCAGTTAGTCTGAGTTAAAAGATCAAGATGACCTAATAATGGCAGATTTAGGAAAAACAGTATTTGGCTTGGTGAGAAGGTTAATGCTAGTGATTTTTTTCGGTTGTATTGCAACTCAGGCTAGCGCTGAAAAGAGTGATAGTGTCATTGTTAGCTTGCATGTTATGAGTATATTTCAACGTGGAGCTGACTGTGTATCTTTAAACACGAGTGCTGAGGAAAAGAAAAAAATCGTTAAAGTTGAAGAGTTTATGATTGACTGGAATCCATTAGATAAAGACTCTTATCCTGAGCTTATTGCTGTGACATCACAGAGTGAAGACCTGATTGTGAATATTATGAAGGCTCGCTGTGCTGAATCTTCC
>SKFV01000204.1 GCA_007117785.1 Pseudomonas sp. | reverse complement strand
GGATGGTGGGTCGTGTAGGATTCGAACCTACGACCAATTGGTTAAAAGCCAACTGCTCTACCAACTGAGCTAACGACCCACATGCTCATTCAAGATGGTCGGGGTAGAGGGATTCGAACTCTCGACATCCTGCTCCCAAAGCAGGCGCGCTACCAGGCTGCGCTATACCCCGATCTTGTATCTTTTACCAGATGGCTCCGCGACCAGGACTCGAACCTGGGACCCAATGATTAACAGTCATTTGCTCTACCAACTGAGCTATCGCGGAATTACCTTGTAAACCTCAACAGGTCATATGTATGACTACATATCCCCTGCTAAGGCGCGCCATTTTACCGGTCAGGGCGAAGCTGTCAAGCGAGAAATTACCTTTCTTGGCAATGACTTGGCGAAGCAGGGAAATCGCTTGCAGTTTTTCCTCAGCTCGGGTGCCAGAAACGACAAAACCCGCCATCTGGCGGGTTTTGTCAATCAGCCTGCTAGCCCGGTCAGAGCTGCGGGCCGGCCGCCACAATGGCTGCATCCACCTCGAACTTCTTGAAGTTCTCGATGAACTTGCCGGCCAGTTCCTGCGCCGCCGCATCGTAGGCCGCACCATCAACCCAGGTATTTCGCGGATTGAGCAGACGGGTTTCGACACCTGGCACCGCTGCCGGCACATCCAGGTTGATGACCGGGACATGCTCAGTGGTCGTGCCCGCCAGAACGCCTGACTGGATAGCCGCAATGATCGCACGGGTAGTCGGAATGCTGAAGCGCGAGCCTACACCGTAAGGCCCACCGGTCCAGCCGGTATTGACCAGATAGACCTTGCTGTTGAACGCATTGATGCGCTTGATCAACAAATCGGCATACTCACCAGCCGGGCGCGGGAAGAAAGGTGCGCCAAAGCAGGTCGAGAAGGTCGACTTGATGCCACCACCCGAGCCCATCTCGGTAGAACCGACCAGCGCGGTATAGCCGGACAGGAAGTGGTAGGCCGCCTGCTCGTTATTCAGAATGGATACTGGCGGCAATACGCCCGTCAGATCACAGGTCAGGAAGATGATTGCGTTCGGCTCGCCAGCACGGTTGGCTTCAACACGCTTTTCAACATGCTCGAGCGGGTAAGCGACCCGGGTGTTCTGGGTCAGGCTGACGTCAGTGTAATCGGCGGTACGGGTTTCAGGATTGATGACTACGTTTTCGATGATGGAACCGAACTTGATCGCCTTCCAGATAACCGGCTCGTTCTTTTCCGACAGGTCGATGCACTTGGCATAGCAACCGCCTTCGATATTGAACACACTGCCAGTCGCCCAACCATGCTCGTCATCACCGATAAGATTGCGCGCCGGGTCAGCAGACAGGGTAGTCTTGCCAGTGCCGGACAGGCCGAAGAACAGCGTGGTGTCACCCTCATCACCGACGTTGGCCGCACAATGCATGGGCAGCACGTCCTTGGCCGGCAGCAGGAAGTTCTGTACCGAGAACATGGCTTTCTTCATTTCCCCGGCGTACTGCATGCCTGCCAGCAAGACTTTGCGCTGGGCAAAGTTGATGATCACACAGCCATCGCTGTTGGTGCCGTCACGTGCCGGCTCGCAGGTAAAGTGCGGGGCATTCATTATCTGCCACTCGCCCTTGCTCGAGGGATTGAACTGCTGCGGATTGATAAACAGAGTGCGGCCGAAGATGTTATGCCAGGCCGTTTCAGTCTGCATCACCACCGGCAGGTAGTGCTCAGGGTCAGCGCCTACGTGCACGTGGGAAACAAAGCTTTCGCTGGCCTTGAGGTAATCGGCTACGCGCGCCCACAGGGCATCAAACTTGTCTGCCGGGAAAGGACGGTTGATCGCTCCCCAGGCAATGGCACCCTGAGTAGAAGGCTCTTCGACAATGAAGCGGTCCATCGGCGAGCGACCAGTACGCTCACCCGTCTTGACCACCAGAGCACCGGTATCAGCCAACTGACCCTCATTGCGCTGAATTGCCAACTCGATCAAATGAGCAATACTCAGATCGGTATATACGGTATTGGTTGCTTGCGTCATCAAACGTCGTCCTCTTCGGCTTGGACCGAACTCTTCCATAAGACCGCAAACCGGTCTCGGCACGGGGGATATCAGGGTTAATAAAAATATGGCTAGCGCTGGGCCAGCGCGCAGGGTCGCTATTATGCCAAAAAAAACCGGACTACGCTAAACCCTGACAGAACTATCTGATCAATAGTGACAATAGGCTTTTTCTATCTGGTGAAGAAGCATTCAATGCAGTCGCTGGGCTTGCTCGGCAGCTTGGTCAAACAAGGTCTCCAAAGCGTCTGCATCAAACTTGTAACGTTGATTGCAAAACTGACAATCAACCTCGATTTCACCGTCGCGCTCCGCCAGCAAGGCCATGGCGTCCTCGCGCCCGAGACTGATCAGGGCATTACCCGAGCGCTCAGCGGAGCAACTGCAGTGGAAACGCACCGGGCGCGGACTGAACAGACGCACCACTTCCTGGTGAAACAGACGATGCAATATGGTTTCACTATCCAGCGCCAGTTGCTCTTCCGGGGTCAGGCTATCGGCCAGCACGGACAGGTGTTCCCAGGCTATCGCCCGCGCTTCGGGGTCGGTCACTCGATCCGCCGGCAAGGCCTGCAACAGAAAACCGCGTGCCTTGCGGCCGTCAGCCTGCAAGCGAAAACGCGTCGGCAACTGCTCGGAGCTAGCAAAGTAGCCGTTCAGCGCTTCTGCCAGGGTACTGCCTTCCAGTGACACAATACCCTGATAGCGCTGACCGTTTTCCGGATCAATGGTGATTGCCAACACGCCATTGGGCATCAGCTCATGCAATGCCTGCGAGGCCTGCAGATTATCCTCGTAACGGGCAATGCCACGCACTTCCTCATTACTGGAGCATTCCACCATCAGGGTAGATACCGGCCCGGAAGAGCGTGCCTGCAGTATCAGCAATCCTTCAAATTTCAATGTGGTGGACAGAAGTACTGCAGCTGCAAGCATTTCTCCGAGCAGCGCCTTGACCGGCGCCGGGTAAGGGTGGCGTGAGAGTATCTCCTGGTAGCTGTGCTCCAGAGTGGCGATTTCACCGCGCACATCCTGATCGTCAAAAAGAAAACGCTGCGTGGTATCCAATACGGCGGACATAGCTATCAAACCTGCTAGAAGAAAAGGAGATTATACCCTATACGCCCCTGATATCAGTGCATTACCGACCAAGCGTCAGTCGCCGCCCAAATCCCGCTGATCGCGGAACTGATGAATCTGGCGGCGCTGCTTTTTCGTCGGCCGGTGCTCGCTGATCACAGCACCAGCACCCATAGCCTTGCGCCGGGCTGCCGCCGCTTCACGACGTGCCAGGCTGTCTTCGGTTTCGCGATACAGCAGCTGCGCCTCGGGTGCCCCGCGACGCTGGCCACTCAAGACCAGCACTTCCACTTCACGGTTATCGAAGCCCTGTCGAATGGTCAACAGATCTCCCACCTGGGGCTCTTTCGATGGCTTGCAGCGCTCTCCCCGGGATTGCACCTTGCCACCTTCGATAGCGGCTTTGGCCAGATTGCGCGTCTTGAAAAATCGCGCCGCCCACAACCATTTATCCAGCCGCACCTTGTTGTCCTGTTTTTCTGCCATTTGTTGCGCTCTGCTATCTTGTCGTAAACCCCATCATGCCCCATGATGCGCGCCAAGCCGCCGGGTACTTGCGAGGTCTGTGATGAAAACCTTTGACCATCTTAACGTGATTGGCCTGCGCGAGTGGATCGCCCTGCCCGATCTGGGCCTGGAACTGATTCTGGCCAAGATCGACAGTGGAGCGAAAACTTCCGCTCTGCATGCCAGCGAGATCAGTACCTTTGAGCGCGATGGCCGCACCTGGGTCAGTTTCAATGCGCATATTGGGAGCCGCAAGAAGCAACACCTGCAGCGCTGCGAGGCGGAGTTGATAGAAATTCGCCCGGTGACCAGCTCCAACGGCGTGACCCAGGAGCGCATGACCATCCGCACGACCATGATACTCGGTGATCGCAGCTGGCCGGTGGAGTTCACCCTGACCTGCCGCAAGGCGATGCGCTATCGGGTGCTGATTGGCTGTACTGCGATGGTTGACGGCGACCTGGTGATCAACCCCGGACTGCGTTTTGTGCAAGATAAACCGAATTTGGCTGCTCGCCCGGCGAGCAGTGAGGACACCCCATGAAAATCGCGATCCTGTCGCGCAACCCGCGGCTGTATTCTACCCGCCGCCTGGTCGAAGCGGCCGAAGCCCGTGGACACGAAATCCATGTGATTGACACCCTGCGCACCTACATGAACATCACCAGCCACAAACCGTCGATACACTACAAGGGTGAGGAGCTGACCGGCTATGACGCGGTGATTCCCCGTATCGGGGCATCCGTGACCTTTTACGGCGCTGCCGTGTTGCGCCAGTTCGAGATGATGGGGGTGTATCCGCTCAACGAATCGGTGGCCATTACCCGCTCGCGGGACAAGCTGCGCTCGCTGCAATTGCTCTCGCGCCGTGGCGTCGGCTTGCCGGTTACCGGCTTTGCCCATTCACCCGATGACATTCCCGACCTGATCAGCATGGTCGGCGGCGCGCCACTGGTGATCAAGCTACTGGAAGGCACCCAGGGTATCGGCGTGGTCCTGTGTGAAACCGAAAAGGCTGCCGAGTCGGTACTGGAAGCCTTTATGGGCTTGAAAGCCAACATCATGGTGCAGGAATACATCAAGGAAGCCGGCGGTGCGGATATCCGCTGTCTGGTGGTCGGTGACAAGGTGATTGCCGCGATGAAGCGCCAGGCTAAAGCTGGCGAGTTTCGCTCCAACCTGCACCGTGGCGGCAGCGCCAGCCTGATCAAGATCACCCCGGAAGAGCGCATGACGGCGGTCCGTGCAGCCAAGGTGATGGGCCTGAATGTAGCCGGGGTAGACATCCTGCGCTCCAACCACGGCCCGGTGGTCATGGAAGTCAACTCCTCACCCGGGCTGGAAGGCATTGAAACCACCACCGGCAAGGATGTCGCGACGCTATTGATTCAGCATATCGAGAAAAACGCCCGCCCCCATCAGACCCGGACCAAGGGCCGAGGCTAGCCCCCCAGGGTGCTAGCCTCAAGCTGCAAGCGCCAGGATGCATTATTGGTGTCATGCGATGCGGCAGGGCAACCATTTCAGCTGCAACCCACTTTGGCAAAGCCAGCTCCGATGTTGTTTGCCGCTTGTAGCTCGTAGCTTGCAGCTGGTCGCTAGCCTCGCAGCCCTGATGCCAGGCTAGCGTAGTCCTCCACCGCATCAAACTCCTCGGTATCACGTAATGCACTTCGGCTATCCGGCTGACGCACGGCGAGCAGGTGCGCAACGCCGTAATCCCGCGCAGCGCGCAGGATCGGCAGGCTGTCGTCGATAAACAGCGTGGTGGCAGGATCAAAGGGGACTTCCGCCTGCAGCGCTTGCCAGAAAGCCTGGGCTTCCTTGGGGTAACCAAAATCATGCGAACTGATCAGGCGCTGGAAATAGGTGCGCAGTTCTACCCGCTCCATTTTGAGTGACAAGGCATTGCGGTGCGCATTGGTGATCATGATCACCTGCTTGCCGGCATTCTGCAGCGCCTGCAAAAAGGTATCGGCATCCGGGCGCAGGCTGATCAGGTGCGCCACTTCACGCTTCAGCTCGACAATCGGCAGCTTCAACTCCCGCTCCCAGAAGTCCAGACAGTACCAGTCAAGCTGGCCCTGCTTGGCTTGCATCAAGGGGTAAATTTCTGCCTTGCCCCACTCTACCGGCTGGCCGTGGTGCTCGGCATAACGCCGGGGCAGGAACTCGACCCAGAAATGGTTATCGAAATGCAGGTCAAGCAAGGTGCCGTCCATATCCAGCAGGACAGTGTCTATTGTTTTCCAGTTCAGCATCATGGTTGGGTTTGCAGCGAATGTAGGTCTATCATACGTCAGCCCCCGGCCATTCACCATGGAGCCAGCATGCCACAAAAGCCCGAAACCCTGGATGCGCGCATTGTCGCCAAAAGCCGACTGTTTACCGTCGAACAGCTGCAATTGCGCTTCAGTAATGGGGTTGAACGTACTTACGAGCGACTAGTCAACAAGGGCCAGGGCTATGGCGCCGTTATGGTGGTGGCCATGCGAGATACGCGCACTGCGGTACTGATCGAGGAATATTGTGGCGGTACCGGTGATTATCAGCTGTCGCTGCCCAAGGGTCTGGTTGAGCCCGGAGAAGACGTGCTGGATGCGGCCAATCGGGAACTGATGGAAGAAGCCGGCTTGGGTGCAGAGCGGCTTGAATTGCTCGCCAAGCTCTCTCTCTCACCCGGTTATATGAGTCAGAGTATTTCCGTTGTACTGGCGCGCAACCTGTATGAGAAGCGCCTGCCGGGCGATGAACCCGAACCGATCCGCGTCGATCAGGTTGACCTCTATGCCCTGACTGACTTGCTGCAGCAGACCAACTTTACCGAAGGCCGTGCACTGGCGGCGCTTTATCTGGTGCGCGACCTGCTGGAGCAGCGCGGGGAGCTCAGTCGATGAACCTGCCCTGCTCGATCGAGCAACTGGCACAATTGACCCGTGATGCCGGCACCGCCACCCTGACCTATTGGCAGCAGAATCCGACAGTACAGGCCAAAGCCGATGCCTCGCCGGTCACTGCAGCAGACCTGTCTGCACATGATATTTTGTTGGCTGGCCTGCAACAGTTAACACCAGACATTCCGGTGATCTCGGAGGAAGCCGCGGATATTCCGCTGGCAGAACGCGCCCAGTGGTCGCGCTTCTGGCTGCTCGACCCACTGGATGGTACCAAGGAATTTATTGATGGCAGCGATGAATACACCGTCAATATTGCCCTGATCGATAACGCTCAGGTGCGTTTTGGCATTGTCGGTGTGCCAGCACGCGACACCCTGTACTGGGGCGGTCACGGCCTCGGTGCCTGGCGCCAACTGGGCAAACAAAAAGCAACACCGCTGCACACGCGTCAACCAGGCGAGATAATCAGTGTCGTCGCCAGCCGCAGGCACAGCAGCCCGGAACAGCAGACCATACTGGAGACCATGGCGCAGAAGCGCCAACTGGAACTGGTATCCATTGGTAGCTCGCTCAAATTCTGCCTGTTGGCTGAAGGGGCAGCTGACATCTATCCACGCCTGGCCCCGACCTGCCAGTGGGATACTGCCGCCGCCCAGGGCGTGCTGGAAGGAGCCGGTGGTCAAGTTCTCAAACTCAATGGCCAACGCTTTGATTATCCCAGCCGGGAAACCTGGTTGAATCCGCATTTCATTGCCTGCGGCTGGCCCGATCCGGCCTGGTTGCAATTACTGCGGGGCTGAGCCCCGCCACGAGGTGAAACATGTTTTTTCGTCGCCAACCCCCAGAAAACAAACTGCGCCTGCCGACAGCCGAAGAAGCCCTGCCCGGCCGCGACACGCCCATCGCCACCAGCACCCTGCATGCGGTATTGAATACCCGCATCCAGCCTCCTTTTCCGGACAATATGCAGCAAATCGTTTT
>SKFV01000028.1 GCA_007117785.1 Pseudomonas sp. | reverse complement strand
GGGGCACGCCGGCCTCGGCCATCAGGGCTTTAGCCGATGATTTGCTGCGCATGGCGGCAATCGCCGCGGCCGACGGGCCGATAAAGCACAGCCCGGCCTGCTCGCAGGCGGCCGCGAAGTCGGCATTCTCTGCCAGAAAGCCATAGCCCGGATGCACGGCCTGAGCGCCACTGGTTTTGGCGGCGGCGAGTAACTTTTCGCTATCCAGATAACTGTCTGCCGGGCGGCTGCCACCCAGTGCTACAGCATGGTCAGCCTGACGCACATGCTGTGCATCGCGGTCGGTATCGCTGTACACCGCGACCGTGCGTATACCCATGGCGCGCGCCGTGCGCATAATGCGGCAGGCAATTTCACCACGGTTGGCAATCAGCAGGGTATCAAAGCTGGCCTGGGGCATAAGCTATTGCTCCCTGCTGGATGGGTTGGCGGCCACTCGCCAGTGCGGCGGGCGTTTGTCGAGAAAGGCATTCAGGCCTTCCTGCCCCTCGGGGCTGACCCGAATGCGGGCAATCGCCGCTTCGGTGTAACGCCGCAGTGCCGGGGTCAGTTCGCCGTGCTTGACCTCCTGCAGCAGCGACTTGGTGGCGCGCATGGCGGCCGGGCTGTTGTCGAGCAGGGTGCGGCACCAGTCATTGACCGCACTGTCGAGTTGCTCCGGGGCGTAGCTGGCGTGCAGCAAGCCCAGAGTAACCGCCTTTTCACCGCTGAACGCCTCGGCCGTCAGGGCATACCGCCGCGCCTGACGCTCGCCCATGGCCTTGACCACAAAGGGGCTGATCACCGCCGGCGTCAGGCCGATACGCACTTCCGAGAGACAGAACTGGCTGTCGCTGGCGCCAATCGCCAGGTCACAGCAACTGATCAGACCCAGGGCGCCGCCATAGGCTGCGCCCTGCACTACCGCCAGCGTCGGGATCGGCAGTTGGTAAAGGCTGGCCATGACCTCGGCCAGCTCGCGCGCGTCCTGCAGGTTGGCGTTGTAATCCAGCTTGGCAGCGGCGCGCATCCATTCCAAGTCAGCACCGGCGGAAAAGTGCTTGCCGTGGCCGCGCAGCAGCATGAAGCGCAGGTCTTTGCGCTCCTTGACGGCATCCAGTGCCTGCAGTAGTTCGTTGATCATGGCGGCATTGAAGGCGTTGTTTTTCTCCGGCCGGTTCAGCCACAGGGTGGCGATGCCGGTCGGGCTGATGTCCAGTTGCAGGGTGCTGAAAGTGCTCATGCGGAGTCTCTTCGATTGGGTGGCGCGCAGGACTACATGCGGAAAACGCCGAAGCGGGTGCTTTCTATCGGCGCATTGAGCGCGGCCGACAGGGCCAGTGCCAGGGTCTGGCGGGTATCGGCGGGATCGATAATGCCGTCATCCCACAGCCGGGCACTGGAGTAGCTGGCCGCCGCCTGGCGCTCATACTGTTCGACAATGGTGGCTTTCAGGGCCTCGGCCTGTGCATCGCTGTAGCCCTGCCCGCTGCGTTCGGCCTGTTCGCGTTTGACCTGTACCAGCACATCGGCAGCCTGTTGCGCGCCCATCACGCCAATCCGTGCATTCGGCCACATCCACAGCCAGCGCGGGTCATAGGCGCGGCCGCACATGCCGTAGTTGCCGGCACCAAAGCTGCCGCCGATGATCACGGTGAACTTGGGTACCCGGGCGCAGGCCACGGCGGTCACCAGCTTGGCGCCATGCTTGGCAATACCGCCCGCCTCGGCCTTTTTGCCGACCATAAAGCCGGTGATGTTCTGCAGGAACAGCAGCGGTATGCCGCGCTGGCAGGCCAGCTCGACAAAGTGTGCGCCCTTTTGTGCGGATTCACTGAACAGCACGCCGTTATTCGCCAGTATGGCTACCGGATAGCCATGCAGGTGGGCAAAGCCGCAGACCAGGGTGCTGCCAAAACGCGCCTTGAATTCATCGAACTGGCTGTCATCGACCAGTCGGGCAATCACTTCGCGCACGTCATAGGGCTGCTTGCTGTCGGCGGGGATGATGCCGTACAGCTCCTCGGCGGCGTAACGGGGCGGTCTGGGTGGCTGGCAGGCCAGCTGGCCCTGTTTGCGCCAGTTCAGATTGGCCACACAGCGCCGGGCCATGGCCAGGGCTTCGTGGTCATCGGCGGCAAAGTGATCGGCAACACCCGAGGTCTGGCAATGCAGTTCGGCGCCGCCCAGCTCCTCTGCGCTGACCACTTCGCCGGTGGCGGCACGCACCAGTGGCGGGCCGGCAAGGAAAATGGTCGCCTGTTCGGCCACCATGATGGTTTCATCCGACATCGCCGGTACATAGGCTCCGCCGGCGGTACAGGAACCCATGACCACAGCAATCTGTGGAATATCGGCGGCACTGAGGTTGGCCTGGTTGAAGAAGATCCGCCCGAAATGTTCACGGTCGGGAAATACCTCATCCTGGCGCGGCAGGTTGGCGCCGCCGGAGTCGACCAGATAGATACAGGGCAGGCGATTTTCCAGCGCAATCTGTTGCGCTCGCAGGTGTTTTTTTACCGTCAGCGGGTAATAGCTGCCGCCTTTCACCGTGGCATCGTTGGCTACGATCATGCATTCGACGCCCTGGACCCGGCCGACGCCGGCAATCAGTCCGGCGGCGGGGACGGCTTCGTCATACACCTGCCAGGCCGCCAACTGACCCATTTCCAGAAACGGTGAGCCGGGATCGAGCAACGCCTGTACACGCTGGCGCGGCAGCAGTTTGCCCTTGGCCAGATGTCGCTCCTGGGCCTGGGCACCACCGCCTTCGGCCAGTTCGCTGACCCGCTCGCGCAGCTCGTCGACCCGCGCCTGCATGGCGCTGGCATTGGTCTTGAAGTCGGCGCTGTCAGGATTGATGCTGCTGTGCAGGTGACTCATGCATCCTCCACCCTGGATCAGGGATCAGCGGGTTTCATTGAAGAGTTCACGGCCGATCAGCATGCGGCGAATCTCGCTGGTGCCTGCGCCGATTTCATACAGCTTGGCATCGCGCCACAGGCGGCCGGTGGGGCAGTCATTGATATAGCCATTGCCGCCGAGAATCTGGATCGTCTCGCCGGTCAGCCAGGTGGCTTTTTCGGCGGTATACAGAATGACGCCGGCGCAGTCCTTGCGGACCTCGCGCAGGTGCTCCTCACCCAGTTCGTCCAGCTGTCGGCCTACGGCGTAGAGGTAGGCACGGCAGGCCTGCAGGGTGGTGTACATGTCTGCCAGTTTGCCCTGGATCAGCTGGAACTCGCCGATGCTCTGGCCGAACTGTTTGCGCTCATGCACATAGGGCAGCACGATATCCATGGCGGCTTGCATCAGGCCCAGCGGGCCGCCGCTGAGGACTGCGCGCTCGTAATCCAGCCCGCTCATCAACACCCGCGCGCCCTCACCTTCACCACCGAGCACCTGGTCCGCCGGCACGCGCACATTGTCGAACACCAGTTCACCGGTCGGTGAGCCGCGCATGCCCAGCTTGTCCAGTCGCTGGGCGACGCTGAAACCGGGTGTGTCGGTCTCCAGAATGAAAGCCGTCATGCCGCGTGCGCCGGCGCCGGGATCGGTCTTGGCGTAGACCACCAGGATATTGCAGTCGGGCCCGTTGGTAATCCACATCTTGGTGCCGTTCAGCCGGTAGTGGTCGCCATCCCGTTCGGCGCGCAGGCGCATGCTGACCACATCGGAGCCTGCTTCCGGTTCGCTCATGGCCAGCGCGCCGATATGCTCGCCACTGATCAGTTTGGGCAGAAAACGGCGCTTCTGTTCTTCGCTGCCGTTGCGGTTGATCTGATTGACGCAGAGGTTGGAGTGCGCCGCGTAGGACAGTCCAATGCCGCCGGCAGCCCGGGAAATCTCTTCCATGGCCACCATATGCGCCAGATAGCCCATGCCGCTGCCGCCGTGGCTTTCCGGTACGGTCAGGCCGAGCAGACCCATGTCCCCAAACTTGCGCCACAGATCCGGCGGAAACTGGTCGTCTCGGTCGGCGGCCTGGGCGCGCGGGGCGATTTCAGCAGCGGCAAAAGCGGCCACCGCGTCACGCAGCATATTCACATCCTGGCCAAGGAAGAAATTCAAGCCGGGTAACTCAGCCATCTTCGGGTACTCCATGTGCGTTCTTGTTGTGATTGTTCTGGGCGGTGTCAGCAAGGGCAGAGTGGCAGCGCTCCTCGGCAGTATCCAGCTCGATCTGCATGGCCTGGATATCCAGCAGCTGCTGTTCCAACTGGGCCCGGCGGGCCTTGATCTTGGCCAGAAAGCTCTGCAGTTGCGTGCGGTTGCCTTCGCTGGGGTCGTACAGTTCGATGAGTTCGCGGCATTCGGCGAGGGAGAAGCCCAGCCGTTTGCCGCGCAGGATCAGGGTCAGCGCGACCCGGTCACGCGGGGCATAGATGCGCTCCTGGCCGCGTCGCTGCGGATGCAGCATGCCCTGCTCTTCATAAAACCGAATTGCCCGCGGGGTGACGTCGAGTTCACGGGAGAGTTCGCTGATGCTATAGGTGCGCGGCATGACAGGGCTCGTTGGCTTTACGTTTACGTAAAGGTAATTCATCTGTCGCCACTGTCAAGCGGGCAATAGGCGTCTCGACCGTCAATGGCCCCGCAGCAGTTGCCAGGCAGCGCTGGTGGCTGTCGGCGCTGATCGTTCGAGCGCATAATCGGCGGCATTCAAAGCCCCGGCACGGTCAGTGATCAGGTCTGAGAGCAGTTGGGCTGAGCCAAAGGCCATGGTCCAGCCGAGGGTGCCGTGGCCGGTATTCAGCCACAGGTTATTCAGCGGTCCGCGGCCAATGATGGGGGTGCCATCCGGCGTCATTGGGCGGAAGCCGCACCAGAACTCGGCATTCTGGCTGTCACCGGCACCGGGGAACAATTGATCGAGCACCATGCTAAGGGTCGCTTTGCGGCGGGCCGGCAAGCGCGCATTAAAGCCGGTCAGTTCGGCCATGCCACCAACACGGATGCGCTGGGCAAAGCGGGTTACTGCCACCTTGTAGGTTTCGTCCATCAGGGTGGATTGCGGTGCGGCAGCCTCATCGGTAACCGGCAGGGTCAGCGAATAACCTTTGACCGGATAGGACGGCAAGCGCACACCGTGTGGCTGCAGCAGGGCCGGGCTGTGGCTGCCCAGTGCCACGACATAACGATCGGCCTGCAGAAAACCGGCCTGCGTGTGTACCCCCTGGACCGCGCCGCCCTGCACATCCAGTGCACGGATGGCTGTGTTGAACAGCAGGCGAACACCCTGTTCGCGGCAAGCGTCGGTCAGGTGCCGGGTAAACAGCTGGCAATCGCCGGTTTCATCACCAGGCAGGCGCAGGCCACCCACCAGTAGCTGGCTGTCCAGCCCCGGCTCGACGGCCTTGCAACCAGCCGGATCAAGCAATTCGTAGTCAATGCCACAGGCTGCCAGGACGGCCATATCCTTGGCCGCGGCATCCAGTTGCTGCTGCTTGCGGAAGACCTGCAAGGTGCCGCCCTGGCGACCTTCATAATCAATGCCGGTGGTCGCGCGCAGGTCAGCCAGGCAGTCACGGCTGTGGCTGGCCAGGCGCAGCATACGCGCCTTGTTGAGTTGGTAGCGTGGCTGGGTACAGTTGCGCAACAGTTGCAGTATCCAGCGGTATTGCGCTGGGTCGCTGGTAAGGCGAATCGCCAGCGGGGCGTGTTTGGCCAGCAACCAGCCGATGGCCTTGCGCGGTACGCCGGGTGCGGCCCAGGGTGAGGAATAGCCGGTCGACAGCATGCCGGCATTGGCATAGCTGGTTTCCAGTGCCGGGCCGGGCTGGCGGTCGACCACGGTGACCTCGTGTCCGGCACGGGCCAGGTACCAGGCGCTGGTCATGCCGATGACGCCGCTACCAAGAATTAGAATACGCATAACTGAACTCCAGCAGTCAGGGAAACACTGATCAACCCGGTTGAGTATGACCGCCCCTTTGTTGCCGACCGGTTCTGGACACGCCGTAAACCCTTCCCTGGGGGCTCGTAGATGCCATCCCTGGCATCTAACGGTCCAGAACCGGTCGGTAACAAAGGGGCTGCAGTGGAATGTGCACTTGATCAGTGTTCCCCTGAAACTCCAAGGCGATGTCACCATTCTAGTCCGGTCATGCGCGGTGTATTTCTCGTTTAACAGGCAATTTGCAGCTAATATTGCTGAAAAGCAGCACCTTTGCCGGAGGTTTTGATGAAAATTCGTCGCGCTGCCAGCCGCGAGCTGGACAAGATCGATCGGCATATCCTGCGCCTGCTGCAAGGCGACGCCCGGCTGACCTATGTCGAACTCGGTGAACGGGTCGGTCTGTCGACCACGCCGTGCATGGAGCGGGTACGACGGCTGGAGCGGGATAAGTACATCCTCGGCTACCATGCCCGGCTTAACCCGCAGAAGTTGCAGGCCAGCCTGCTGGTGTTTGTCGAGATCAGTCTGGCGTCGAAGTCAGCGGATATTTTCGACGAGTTCCGCCGCGCCGCGATCAAGCTGCCTCAGGTGTTGGAATGCCATCTGGTGTCAGGCGATTTTGATTACCTGATCAAGGCGCGTATCTCGGAAATGACCGCCTACCGCCAGTTGCTTGGTGACATCCTGCTCAAGCTCCCCGGTGTGCGCGAATCCAAGAGCTATATCGTGATGGAAGAATTGAAGGAAACCCTGGCCCTGTCATTGGCTGATCCGGACGAGGCAGTGGGCGCATGAGCAAAATAACCCTTGCTATAAAGTCAAAGCCCTGTATGGTGGTGCACAGCTTGAAAGTTAGTCTTTAGTTCAGATCTCCACTTCGTTAGTATCGTTCGCATACAAATCGTCCTGAAGTTTCTAAGTTACAGTCTCCACTCTTAGGCATTACCGGTCAGCAATGACCACAACGTTATATTTATTCAGGAATTACGATTATGTCCGATACAGTTACTGGTACCGTAAAATGGTTCAACGAAGCTAAAGGCTTTGGTTTCATTCAACAAGCTTCAGGCCCTGACGTGTTCGCTCACTTCAGCGCCATCATGGGCAACGGCTTCAAGACTCTGGCTGAAGGCCAGCAAGTTGAGTTCCGTCTGACTCAAGGCCAGAAAGGCCCGCAAGCAGAGAACATCGTCGCCATCTGATTTCGCTGGCACTCGCAAGGGTGCCCGAAACGGCAACGAGAAAAAGGCCGATCAGCAATGATCGGCCTTTTTTGTGCCTGCGATTTTACCTTGCCTGAATCCAGCCATCATCCGACTTGGCCAGCAAAATCTCTGAACGCTCTACCGATCGCCCGGTCATGGGGGACGTTGCCTCTACCTCCACGTCACACAGGTACACGTCATTGCGTTCTTCTTCGCAGCTGTGAATGGTCACCTTGTGAATGTCGACCTTGAGCATGTCGGACATTTTTTCCCCGCCAAGCTCGCCGACCATGGCGGTCATTTTGTCCACTTCGGACTCCAGCAACGCCTTGATATCACTTTCCGAAGGGCCGCTGGAGCAGGCGCTGAGCGCCAGTGTCGAGGCGATCAACAGCGCCCCGTAGAGAGTTTTTTTCATTATGAGTCCTTGTGATGGGCTGGGTGCGCAATACAACCGATTGCTTGCTCAG
>SKFV01000363.1 GCA_007117785.1 Pseudomonas sp. | reverse complement strand
GTATCCAGCAGAAAAGTCACCTCGCGGCCATTGATGCGGCCATTGACCAGATAATGGCCTTGCCGGTTGCGCTCCAGGCGCACCTCCACGGCTTCACTGGTGACCCGCGATTGCGGGTCCAGATTGGGATTGCGTTGGCGCTCTTCAACGCCGGAAAACCATTGCACCGCCAATGCCATACCTGCCAACCAGGCCAGCACCAGCATGATGGTTCCGGCGCGCCGGGTGCTGCCCTCAGCCATGCATCACCTGACTCACAGCAACACCTCGGCGAGGTTGCCCTTGCTTTCCAGCCAGGCCTTGCGGTCGGGCGAACGTTTTTTCGCCAGCAGCATATCCATCAGGGCTTCGGTGCCGGGCATGTCGTCGATGGTCAGCTGCACCAGGCGACGGGTATCCGGAGCCATGGTCGTTTCGCGCAACTGCAGCGGGTTCATTTCACCCAACCCCTTGAAGCGGGTGACCTGGATCTTGCCACGCTTACCTTCGGCTTCGATACGATCAAGGATGCCTTGGCGCTCTGCCTCATCCAGGGCGTAGTAGGTTTCCTTGCCGATATCCACCCGATAGAGCGGCGGCATCGCCACGAACACGTGACCGGCGGCGACCAGCGGCTGGAAGTGGCGCACGAACAGGGCGCAGAGCAAGGTAGCGATATGCAGGCCATCGGAGTCAGCATCGGCTAGGATACAGACTTTGCTGTAACGCAGTTGTTGCAGGTCCGGCGAGCCGGGGTCAACGCCAATGGCGACGGCGATGTCGTGAACTTCCTGCGAGCCGAGTACCTGGGTGGAGTCGACTTCCCAGGTATTGAGAATCTTGCCGCGTAGTGGCATCACGGCCTGGAATTCTTTATCCCGTGCCTGTTTGGCACTGCCGCCGGCGGAATCACCCTCAACCAGAAACAGCTCGGAGCGACGGCTGTCCTGGCCGACGCAATCAGCCAGCTTGCCGGGCAATGCCGGGCCTTGGGTGACGCGTTTGCGTTCGATTTTCTTGCCCGCCTTGAGGCGACGATGGGCATGATTGATGGCCATCTCGGCGAGTTGCTGGCCAATATCGGCGTGCTGGTTCAGCCACAGGCTGAAAGCATCCTTGACCACGCCGGAAACAAAGGCGGCTGTTTCCCGTGAGGACAGGCGCTCCTTGGTCTGGCCGGAAAACTGGGCTTCCGACATTTTTACCGAGAGCACATAACTGACCCGCTCCCAGACGTCTTCCGGCGCCAGCTTGACGCCCCGCGGCAGCAGGTTGCGGAACTCGCAGAATTCACGGATGGCTTCCAGCAGACCGGCGCGTAGACCATTGACGTGGGTACCGCCCTGCGCCGTCGGGATCAGGTTGACGTAGCTTTCCTGAATCAGCTCACCGCCTTCAGGCAGCCACAGCAAGGCCCAGTCGACGGCTTCCTGGCGGGCACTGAATGATCCGGTAAAGGGCGCATCCGGCAGGGTTGGCCAGTCGGCGCAGGAGTCACGCAGGTAATCGGTCAGACCATCTTCGTAATACCAGCTGACCTTCTCACCGCTCTGGCGATCATCAAAGTCGACCCGCAGGCCAGGACAGAGCACCGCTTTGGCCTTGAGCAGATGCTTGAGTCGGCTGATGCTGAATTTGGCGCTGTCAAAATAGCTGTCATCCGGCCAGAAAATCACACTGGTACCGGTGTTGCGCTTGCCTACCGTGCCGATAACTTCCAGTTCGCTGGTTTTTTCCCCACTGGCAAAGCTCATCTGGTATTCCTGGCCATCTCGCTTGACGCGCACTTCAACCTTGAGCGAAAGCGCGTTGACCACAGAGATACCAACGCCGTGCAAACCACCGGAAAACTGGTAATTCTTGTTGGAAAACTTGCCGCCGGCGTGCAGTCGAGTAAAAATCAGCTCCACCCCGGAAACGCCCTCTTCCGGATGAATATCCACCGGCATACCGCGACCGTCGTCGGAGACTTCCAGCGCATTGTCGGCATGCAGGATGACATTGATCTGGCGCGCATGGCCGGCAAGAGCCTCGTCGACACTGTTGTCGATGACTTCCTGGGCCAGGTGGTTGGGGCGGGTGGTATCGGTGTACATGCCCGGCCGGCGGCGCACCGGGTCCAGGCCGCTGAGTACTTCCAGCGCGTCGGCATTATAGGTATCGGACATAAAGCGTCTGGTTATCCTCGATCAATCGGGGGTGCCCGGCAGCAAGCCGGGCAAACAAGCAGTCGGCATAGTAGCCGTCAGGTCGGCTTGCTGCCAAGGGGCACGGGGTCAACTCAGGGAACCGAGGGCCAATCAGTAACCACTGGCCTCGGGGTCAGCGACAAAGCGGCCATGCGCCACGCGCTCTACGCCGGTCTCCAGGCTGCCGTCGGCATGCAGGCGTAACCAGCGATAACCGGGCGCCTGGGTGTCGGTGGAAAAATCATGACTGTTGGGCGCAAACTGGATGCAGGTGGAGGGGGTGGCCAGCAGGCGCATATGCCCGCGCTGCTCGTCGTAGTCCTGGTGAATATGCCCCCAGAGTACCACCTTGACCCGGGGGTCATCTTCGATACGTTGAAACAGCTGGTCAGCGTTGTGCAAACCGATTGGCCGCATCCATTCACAGCCAATATCGACCGGGTGGTGGTGCAGGGTCAGCAGGATATGCCGTTCACCGGCACTGGCCAGCGCCTGCTCCAGCAGCGCAAACTGTTCCGGTGCCAGGCGGCCGGCAACACTGCCGGCAACACTGGAATCGAGCATGATGATGCGCCAGGGGCCCAGGTCACGCCAGGGCTGGGTCAAGGCGTCGGCCGCACCCAGCTCGCCCATGCGCAAGGCATCATCATGGTTACCCGGTATCCAGTGACAGGGCGCCGGCAAGCGCTTGGCGGCCTGTATGAAATGCTGATAGGCCGATTCCGAAGCGTCCTGGGCGATATCACCCGTGGCCAGCACCAGATCAATTCTGGGGATTTGTTGCAGCACCTGATCAATGACCGCTTGCAGGCTGGCGTGCGTATCCAGCCCGAGCAGTTCGGTCCGCTCATCGGCATACAAATGACAGTCAGTCAGTTGGACAAGATGAATTGTCTGCTGGTGTCTGTCCCCTGACATGTGAGCGCTCCCGTTAACGTGCATCCTGCAATAATGGCAAGTTGCGCGAAAAGATGCCAGCCCGTACCGAGAATCCGCCCGACTCAAACTGTTTCAGGCAAACACCAGCAGATCGCTTTGGCCCAGATGCTGGCAATGGCCAAGCCACTCGCCGAGAAAGACATTCAGTTGATGCTTTTCATCCGGCTGCAGCATCTGCTCGTTCGGATAGGGGTAAACACCCGAGAAGCGGCGCTGATCATAAGCCGCCACCACTTCAGCCATATTAGCGTCGTGGTACAGGCGAACTTCCATCTGCATGGCATGCAACCAGGGATTGCGCCGCGGGTAATGCAAGCGCACCGTGGTGGTATAGCGGCAACGCTCGATAATCTGGATCAACAGTGTTTGTGCCGGCTGATCACCGTGCTGCAACACCACTTGCCACTGATCCCGCTCCTGCCAACCTGGCATGAGACGTTGCAGGCGCACATAATTCATCTCGCATACCGCCTGCAAACCGGCCAGATCAACACTGTAACGACGCTTGCGCAAGGTCATCATGGCCGCGACCCCGCCTCGGCACGCACCTGCTCGCCATGCATGGCCAGCCATTGCAGGCTGATGATACTGGCCGCATTGTCGATGCGACCCTGCTGCATGGCTGCCAGAGCATCGGTACGTGACCAGACGCTGACACGGATATCCTCACCTTCACTTTCCAGCCCGTGAATGCCGCCGACACCCCGGCTGTCGACCAGCGCCAGATACAGGTGAACCTGCTCATTACTACCACCGGGTGACGGAAAGTAGCGCGTAATCGGTAACAGCTTGATTAACTGCAGCCCCGCTTCCTCATGGGCCTCACGGTGGGCAACCTCTTCCGGCACTTCATCCTTATCGATCAATCCGGCCACCAGCTCGATCATCCAGGGATGCGTGCTCTTGCCCAGCGCACCGATACGCATCTGCTCCAGCAACACAAGGCTGTCCTCCCAAGGGTCGTAAGGCAGCACGCAAACGGCGTCATGGCGCACAAAGAGTTCCCGCCGCAGCTCCGGACCCCAGCCACCGGCAAACAGACGATGACGCAGGCGCAAAACGTCCAGGCGGTAAAAGCCCTGGAACGCGGTATCGCGCTGGATGATTTCGACATCGTCGGTGGTGAAAGTCACATCTACTTCCTTTTGAGCAGCAAGCTATCGACTACAAGCTACAAGCAACCCGGTGCCAGCCGCAAGCTTTCGCTGTAACCAAAAGCTCTTGAACACCCCGTTTCGCTTGCAGTTTGTAGCGCGCCACTTATTAAGCGGCGCTATTTCAGACCTTCTGATATAGCTGCGACCCGGTCTTGCGGAACTCCTCCGACTTGGCCTTCATGCCCTCTTCCACCGCCAGATCAACCGCTTCGATACGCTGCTCGGCGGCGTATTCACGCACTTCCTGGGTGATTTTCATGGAACAGAACTTGGGGCCGCACATGGAGCAGAAGTGGGCCACCTTGGCCGAGTCCTTGGGCAGGGTTTCGTCGTGGAAGGAGCGTGCAGTGTCCGGATCCAGACCCAGGTTGAACTGATCTTCCCAGCGGAATTCGAAACGCGCCTTGGACAGGGCATTATCGCGAATCTGCGCACCCGGATGACCCTTGGCCAGATCGGCAGCGTGGGCGGCGATCTTGTAGGTAATGATGCCGGTCTTGACGTCATCGCGATTGGGCAGGCCCAGGTGCTCCTTGGGCGTGACATAGCAAAGCATGGCACAGCCGAACCAGCCGATCATCGCGGCACCGATGCCACTGGTGATGTGGTCATAGCCCGGGGCAATATCCGTGGTCAGCGGCCCCAGGGTATAGAACGGCGCTTCATCACAGCACTCCAGCTGCTTTTCCATGTTCTCCTTGATCAGGTGCATGGGCACGTGCCCGGGGCCTTCGATCATGCACTGAACATCATGCTTCCAGGCCAGCTTGGTCAGTTCACCCAGGGTTTCCAGCTCGCCGAACTGGGCTTCGTCGTTGGCATCGGCAATCGAGCCGGGGCGCAGGCCGTCACCCAGCGAGAAGGAGACATCATAGGCCTTCATGATCTCGCAGATATCCTCAAAGTGGGTGTAAAGGAAGTTTTCCTTATGGTGCGCCAGACACCATTTGGCCATGATGGAGCCCCCGCGCGAGACGATACCGGTCACCCGCTTGGCGGTCATCGGCACATAGCGCAGCAACACGCCGGCATGGATGGTGAAGTAATCCACGCCCTGCTCGGCCTGTTCGATCAGGGTATCGCGGAAGATTTCCCAGGTCAGGTCTTCGGCCACGCCGTCGACCTTTTCCAGCGCCTGGTAGATAGGCACGGTACCGATCGGTACCGGTGAGTTGCGGATAATCCACTCGCGGGTTTCATGGATGTTCTTGCCGGTGGACAGGTCCATCACGGTATCCGAGCCCCAGCGAATTCCCCAGGTCATTTTCTCGACCTCTTCCTCAATCGAGGAACCCAGCGCCGAGTTGCCGATATTGCCATTGATCTTGACCAGGAAGTTACGCCCGATGATCATCGGCTCGATTTCCGGATGGTTGATATTGGCCGGAATAATCGCGCGGCCACGGGCCACTTCGTCGCGCACAAACTCGGGGGTGATTTCTTTCGGGATGCTGGCACCAAAGCTCTGCCCCGGGTGTTGCTGCTTGACCAGGCCGGCTTCACGGGCTTCCTGCAGCTTCATGTTCTCGCGGATGGCGATATATTCCATTTCCGGGGTAATGATGCCCTTGCGCGCGTAATGCATCTGGCTGACGTTATGCCCCGGCTTGGCCCGACGCGGAGTGCGCACATGGGCAAAGCGCATATGGTCCAGGGCAGGATCGGCCAGACGGGCATTACCGAATTCCGAGCTCAGGCTGGGCAGAATCTCGGTATCCCCGCGTTCCTCAATCCAGGCTGTGCGTACCGGCTTGAGACCGGCGCGCAGGTCAATGATCGCATCCGGGTCGGTATAGGGGCCTGATGTGTCATACACGGTCACGGGGGCATTGTGCTCGCCACCCAGATCTGTGGGCGTGTCGGCCAGAGTGATTTCCCGCATGGGCACGCGGATATCCGGCCGGGAACCGGTGACGTAGATCTTGCGTGAGCTGGGGAAAGGCTGGGTGGCGGCGCTGTCAGCGCCAGAGTTGGCGATCGCGGTATCAGGTAACTTGCTGTTCATTGTTATGCTCCACTGCATGAAAAATCGCAGGGAACCGAAAGGGCGAGCTGGGTCGGGTGGTCTTGAACCACAAGGGTGCGGCACGCATCTCGATTCCTACGCCGGTGCAAACCGGTTCAGGTTCAACGGGTATTATCTCAGCCGACTTTCACGGCACCCCGTCAAGATGAGCTGACAGCTTAAAGCTGCCAGCGACAAGCTTCAAGCCTGTAGCTTCTTGTCGCTGACCACCGGTAGCTTGCAGACAGTCGGGCTGGTTATACTGGTCAGCCGAATAAACATAGAGCCTTGCACCCCATGACACTGCGCCACGAGTATGACGTTCTGGTAATTGGCAGCGGAGCTGCCGGCCTGACCCTGGCACTGGAGCTGGCTGACAGCATGCGCGTGGCCGTGTTGAGCAAGGGTAAACTGTCTGAAGGTTCGACCTACTGGGCCCAGGGCGGCGTGGCAGCGGTACTGGATGATAATGACACCGTAGATGCCCACGTACAGGATACGCTGGATGCCGGCGGTGGCCTGTGCCATGAAGACGCTGTGCGCCAGATTGTCGGTGACAGCAAGGCGGCCATCGGCTGGCTGATTGATCAGGGCGTGCCCTTTACCCGAGACCGCCATGCCGACGGCAGCGAAAGTGAAGATTTTCACCTGACCCGTGAAGGCGGCCACAGCCATCGCCGCATCATCCACGCTGCCGACGCTACCGGGGCCGCAATCTTCAACACCCTGTTTGCCAAGGCGGTTGCCCACCCGGGCATTGATTTGCTTGAGGATCGGGTTGCCGTCGACCTGATCACCAGCAGCAAGCTCGGCCTCGACGGCCAGCGCTGTCTCGGCGCCTACATCCTCAACCGCCAGAGCGGGCACGTGGAAACCTTTGCTGCCCGCTTTACCGTGCTGGCTACCGGCGGGGCCAGCAAGGTCTATCTGTATACCAGCAACCCGGACAGCGCCTCCGGTGATGGCATCGCCATGGCCTGGCGGGCGGGCTGTCGGGTGGCCAATATGGAGTTCAACCAGTTCCACCCCACCTGTCTCTATCATCCGAAAGCCAAAAGCTTTCTCGTGACCGAAGCACTGCGCGGTGAAGGCGCCCTGCTCAAGCTACCCAACGGCCAACGTTTCATGCAGCGCTTTGATTCACGCGCCGAATTGGCGCCGCGAGATATCGTCGCGCGCGCGATTGACCATGAAATGAAGCGCCTCGGCCTGGACTGCGTCTATCTGGATATCAGCCACAAACCGGCCGAGTTCGTGCGTGAGCACTTCCCGACCGTGTATGAGCGCTGCCTGAGCTTCGGTATCGACATCACCCGCGAACCCATTCCGGTGGTGCCCGCTGCTCACTACACATGTGGTGGGGTCATGGTCGACAGCGCCGGCCAGACGGACGTTGCCAGCCTCTATGCCATCGGCGAAACCAGCTTTACCGGGCTGCACGGCGCCAATCGCATGGC
>SKFV01000069.1 GCA_007117785.1 Pseudomonas sp. | reverse complement strand
AGCCCACCAGACGGCCTCGCCAATGGTTTCAAACGGGCCATCGAAAGGCGCTACCAGCAAACCACCAATCAGCGAGATCAACCCGACCACCACGGCCACGACCAGCAACTGGAAAAAGGCTCCCTTGACGAACTGCCGCTCAATAAAAAAACGCAAACGGTCGACAAATCGCAATGGCAACATCGTGGCTACTCCATGTCCTGCACTGGGTTATTGAATGATTCAAGACCAACAGAATAACGCGTTATGCCAGGCAATCTGGATCTTTAGCCAAAATACATCGTACGTCTCGAGAGACCCCAATGGCAGAGCCCCTGGCCGTTACTTTCGCTACTCGGTGCGTCAACGAACAGACCTGACGCAGCCAATAACCCACTCTAACAATGATGGGGCAAGGGAGCGGCCTGAACAGGACGTTACATTGCGCGCCGCATGGAAAGCGGCGCAAAACCGAATTCCGATATGAAACAAGCAGGAGTAATTTATGAACAGCATCGTCTATATCGTTGGCGCCGTAGTTATCGTTCTGGTAATACTTTCCTTTCTGGGTTTGCGTTGAACTCCACGCTCCCTGGTTGAGTTGTGATGAAAGGGTGAGCTGACGCGTTAAAACGTCGGCTCCATATCCTGAGCTGTGCAGAAAAGACTGTGTCTGGCCGCACTATTATCATTTTCGCGCGCCAGCCCGGCATCATTTAAAAACTCGTCAATACCGGGCAAATAGATCTTTTCGCTGCGAAGAAAACCCGTATTGTGCCCTCCCCGAATCACCAACAGTTCTTTCGGTGATCGCGCCGCCTCATACACTGCCTGCCCTTCGGCAAAAGGTATGATCTCGTCTTCCTCACTATGAATGACCAGTAGTGGCGAGCCGAGTCGGGTTACATACTCGACCGCGGGGTAATTCAACCTTGCCAGTGCACGAACGGGTAGCCAGGGGTAAAGCTGCTGGCCAAGGTCAGGAACCGAACGAAACGGGGACTCCAGAATTACAGCTGCTGGATCGTTACGGGTGGCCAACTCGGCAGCCACCGCTGCCCCCAAAGAGCGACCGAATATCACCAGTCGCTCAGGGTCATGGCCGGATTTCTCCTGCAGCCAGCGCCAGCCTGCATCGGCATCCAGCGCCGTGCCTGACTCTGAGGGTCGCCCTTCGCTTTTACCGTAGCCCCGATAGTCGAGAATCAACACCGACAAGCCAAGCCGATTGAACTGCTCAAGGGAATCCAGCCGGTGTGAAATATTACCAGCATTGCCATGCAGAAACAGAAGAGCTGCACGCGGGTTCTCCGCCGGCAGCCACCAGGCATCGAGAGTCAGACCATCATCGGTGGTCAGTTCAACCGCCTGCCAATACAGTCCAATCTCGTCAGGCGTGGCAACATGCTCGCTACCCACGCCCGGCAGAAACAGCATCCGCTCCTGAAAAAGCCACATCAGCAGCACAATCGACAGATAAGACAGCGCCAGCACGGCACCCAGGCGCAGCAGCATACAAGCTCCCAAGTTCGATCATCACACCATCTCACCATAAAGGATGTGCGCCCGCTAGTCGTCCGTGACCTCGCGCTTTGACTGTTCCTGCTGCCGCCGCTGCCGAATGGTCCCGGACTTTATAAACGGCATGAACCTCAACACGGCAGTAACCACGCGAGAACTATGGGACTCACAGCGCACAATAGTACGCTGCCAGACATAATCACTTGAGCCATTTCCCGTGCAAGCAAGTATGAACAAGCCCTGCAGCTAAACAGCTATGTGGGCAAGCGCACAGTCTGCAGGCTGACATTGTGATCACTATAAGGCAGGCACCCTGTTGCCGACACTGGCCGCAGGCTTGCCGCCGGGTAACCAAGCCGCACAACCCTCTTCAAACCGGTCGAGAGTATCTCAATCGCAGTGAAGTCCCTTTTTAATTGAGGAAACTGCATATGCCTGTCTCTGCAAGCGCACCCCCCACCGCTCTTCGAGTCTGGGCCATCAGCCTGATGCTAGCCACGCCGGCAGTATTCGCTTCCGATCCAATAGTCAGGATCTTCGGTATTGGCAATGGTTTTGTTGTGCAGCCTGACAAGAGCTTCAATATTCAGTATCAAGTCACTCCAGCTGCCTCTGGCACTCACTATCTGTATGTCGACGACGACCTTGTGCTATCCATGGATGCCAGCGAGATTGACCGCAATGATTCAGGCGCTTTCAACATCAGCTATGCTGCCGGACTTGCAGAAAATGACCAGCTCGTGCTGCGTCTTTGCGTTGGAGCAGCTCCGGCTGAAGCCTGTGACGAGATCAACATTCGCGCCGGTCAGGTTTTAATGCCAGAACAGACAATCGAGATCAACCCGGTTGGCGTTGCAGGTTACCTCCCCCCGCGCTCGCCAGTTGTCATTGATTACACTATTCTCAAACCAACGACTTCAGCTCGGTTGTACTACATCGATGACCAGTTGAGACGGCGGCGGACCACCTCAACATCCGTCTCCGGGCCCATGACAATCAGGTCACCAGCCGGGCTCAGTGATGGCGAGAAGCGCTTGCTGAGTTTTTGCCTGGATGAAACCCCAACAGACGCAACCTGTGGCTATGCTGAGGTAACCGGAGGCCAAGCTCCGGATGGTGTAGACCTGCCTGAGCCGTTCACGCGAGATGACCTGCCTGGCCATTTCCATGCAATAGCAGATTGCAGCCCTGTGTGCGGGTATTACGCAAATGTCTTCTACGGCGCCCCTGACGTCAGCTGGATTCCCGATCGTGGCGATGGCGAGCCCGATGGCCTGCGTATGGATATCTACTATTCGACTTCAGATGGCCTTCTCAATCAGGAGACCGCACCAGGCACACTGGTTATTTTCGCGCACTCGGCCGGGTCGAAGAAAGAGACCTTGCTCACTGACAACCAATCGCTGCTCAACCGCCTGCTCGGCATTGCCGATTCCGGTACGGGGGTAGTCGTGGCTGCGGTGGATTTCAGGCACCCGCTAAAGCAGTTCAAGGAAGACGTCCTGCCATCGTCACTCAATGACCTGAGCTACGCCATACAGTTTGCCCGCTATCACGCAGCCGAACTCAACATAAATCCGGATGACATCTTTGTGGTAGGAACCTCGCTAGGTGCCGGCGTAGCAATTCACGCCGCCGTGCGCGAGATCGCCAATCCATCGGACGTATCTCCAGTCAGGCAAACCTCGTCCAGCATTCGGGGCGTCATCACACGGGACGGACAGTCTTCATTTGCACCGCAATGGTTCCGCAATAATTTTCTCGAACAGGCTGTCGCAGATCGTTACCAGAGAAGTTTACTGGATGACGAAAAGCGGATGATTTACGGGCATGCCGTTGCCGAGGTCAACAGCAAGTCACCGATAATGGAGTTGCTTTATACCAGCCCGTTCATCGACCACAAGGTAACCCTTGGGCAGTTCCTGTTCAGGACTGTCGATCTTGTTCATCTACCCAATTACGGCCTGGCAATGGAAGAGCTCTATCAACTGCATGGCATTGAAGAGCGTATCCGTGTGATTGAAAGCTACAGCGGAAACTTTGGTCGTGATGCCGCAAGCTTTATTTCACAACATCGGCTGAATCAATAGCATCCATTGGAGTGAGAAAACGACCTGGCGTTCGCTATCGCAAAGTCCGGTGAGAGGCGATGAAGCCATACTCAAGGCGATGAGCACCAACGAAACAGTCACCAATGACAAATACGAAGAAGCCGTCAAAACCGGCTATGCCCAGCCACTGCAGGAACTCTTGACCCAGGGTCTGGCTGACGAGCACCGCCACAAGGCATGGTTAGAAATGATGTTCGAGAAGCTCTGAGGTGATACGGCCAGGAGGAGGCATTCAGCCTCCGCCTGGTTGACGCTCTGGTATGAATCTCGTCGCAGGTGGCCGTCGATTAAAAAATACTACTCAGCTATGCTTTAGCTGGTACATGATGAAGTCACTCGGGCCGCCCGTATAACGGTCATAGAAAGCCCGACCGCGCTCGTTGAAGTGTTGCGTCACCCAACGAAGGTAAGGCCAACCTCGCTCTCCCGCCAATTCCTGTAACCGAGCAACCATTGCGTCGGCAGCACCGGAGCCTCTCGCGCCGGGGTCCACAAACATATCATCAACAAAGCCGATATCGCAGCCGCTCAAGGAACGGGGACACGCACGCACGTGGGCGATCCCCAACGCCGTGTTCTGCTCACCACGGACAATCAAACCCTCAAAGACATGCTCAGGGTCCATGAGCCAACCCCATACCTGATCTGCGATCTCATCCGTCATCGGAGTTTTATAGAATGCCGCATAACCTTCAAATAAGGAGCGCCACTCAGGTTTGTCATCAGCTGACAGGAAAATGACGCGATAGTCTTCCATTTTGAATCTCCTGTAATCATTTTATTCACAGGGCTTTTCGCACACTCTAGTCCTCGGACCGGATCCCCGGCTACCCCTTAATCAAGAACTCTGTAATGGATTAACGGGATAACTTCTCTACGGGACTCAAACTGACGTCCAGCTGCTTACGTCTTCCACGACAGTCCTTCCTTGTAACTTGCATTTTATTATGTGTAAATTTCATGTGTTCACTGCGCCAGAGCTCGTCAAGAGAACTTGAACGGGCCTTGTCTGAACAGGTGACAACGCTCACCCCCAAACCTCGTGTTCAGGAGAACGGATCTATGGATTTCAACGCGTTCGCGCGGACGGCGCTATGCGGGTTCATCGCTGGTGCCGTCGCTTACCTCGTATTCCACCAGATAGGCTTTTGGGCGCTCACCCAGGCTGGAGTCCTGCAGGTCAACACCTGGTCAATGGCGTCGACCAGTCCATTTGGCGTTCCACAAGTCGTCTCGCACATGATCTGGACCGGGCTATGGGGAGTGCTCGCCGCTTTCCTGGTGCCACTGGTGACCATAGCGCGCTGGCTAGGCTGGATGCTTTTTGCCGCGGTGGTCGTGACGCTAGCCAATTGGTTCATCGTACTGCCGCTAAAAGGTATTCCCATGGGAGGAGGTTTCCGGATGCCCGGTGTGGTCCTGGCGCCGTTGGTCTATGCTTTCTGGGGGCTGGGTATGTGGCTCATCTATAACGCTCTGCAGCGACCTCTGGGTGCGTCGCCGACGGCAGCGCGTTGAGGGAGAGCCCGCAAGCAATTGAGTTGCTCCGGAGGGGCGTGGCTTTTCCACTGACCGGCGTACGTGCATTGGGCTGTGCACGCAGCGCCGCGTGGTGACAAAGCAGGCCCTGTCATCTTCAATGCGTTAGATCTGGCTGCGAGGAACGCCCGCTAACGCTTTGCTTATTGCCCAGCTTCGGTATCACTACTGATTTAACGCCTGGCTCATGCCCCGGTTTGGAGCCGCGAAGCGGCGTAAAGTCGGTCGCTGTGCAGCCGATTGTTAAATCCTGTGACGTACATTATCCTGAACATGACCAATATCCTGTACAGGAGCAACCTCATGGATGCAATCAGCTACACAGCCGCTAGAACCAATCTAGCAAAAACCATGGAGCAGGTCTGTGAAGACCATTCCCCTGTGATCATTACCCGGAGCAAGTCCCAGTCAGTGGTTATGATCTCCCTCGAGGACTACGAGGCGCTCCAAGAAACTGCATACCTTCTGCGCGCACCCAAAAACGCACGGCGTTTGTTGGAATCTGCTGCCGAGCTGGAGCAAGGTGGTGGTCAAGAAAAGGAACTTCTTGAATGAAACTCATCTTCTCTGAGAACGCCTGGGAAGATTATCTGTACTGGCAGAAAACAGACAAAAAGATCCTTAACCGAATCAACAAGCTGATCAAAGAGAGCAAGCGAGAACCCTTCGAAGGTGTTGGCAAACCAGAGCCCCTCAAGCACAGCCTCGCCGGGTACTGGTCACGCCGGATCAACGAAGAACACCGAATAGTTTACAAAGTCACGGATGATGCCTTGCTTATCGCCCAACTGCGGTATCACTACTAATTTAACGCCCGGCTCAGGCGCCGGTTTGGAGCCGCGAAGCGGCGAAAAATCGGTCGCTGTGCAGCCGATTGTTAACTATTGGTCCTGCCCACAAAAAGTAGACACTGTTATGCGCATTTGCGCTCAAACTCTGCAGGACTGACATTGCCGAGAGCAGAGTGTCGTCGTTTGCGGTTATAAAAGATCTCGATGTATTCGAAGATACCGGATCGGACCTCATCCATCGAGCCATATTGCTCAGCGTATATCAGCTCTACCTTGAGCCGACTGTAGAAGGACTCCATCACCGCATTATCCCAGCAGTTACCCTGACGGCTCATGCTTGGTAGGCAACCGCTTGATCTGACTAGATCCAGATACTTCACCGAGCGAAACTGAAATCCGCGGTCTGAGTGGATGATCAGCCCAGGCTTAACCTCTCTGCGTGAGAAGGCCATGCTGAGCGTATCCAATACCAGTTTCTCCGTCATGGAGGTATCGAGCTTCCAGCCGACTATGGTTCGAGAATACAGATCCATGACTGTTGCCAGATACGCCCAACTGCCTTTGACCCAGATGTAGGTGATGTCCGTTACCCATTTCTGATTTGGAGCTTCTGCGTGAAAGCGACGACGCAGCCGGTTCTCTTCCACATTGATCATTGTCGGACTGGCTGGACGGTAGTGGAAGCCCTTGCCATTTCGCGCCCGGATGCCGCGATGGCGCATGATGTTGGCGACAAAGTTCTTCGAACAAGGCAGGCCTGCATCCTTCAGCTCATGAGCCAGCCTGGGCGCACCGTAGCGCGTCTTGTACTCAGCAAACAGCTCAACCACTTTGCGCTCAATCTGTTCGCGTCGAAGCTGGGTGGCACAGGGCTTACGCTTGTGCCACTTATAGAAACCTGACCGGGATACAGCCAGGGCCCGGCACATGAGCGTAATCGGGTACTGCCCGAGATACTCTGCGATGACCACGTACTTCACTCCTGGAGCTTCGCGAAGTACGCCGCAGCCTTTTTTAGGAATTCGTTCTCCTTCAGGGCATCGTTCAATTCACGCTTGAGACGTCGGACCTCTGCGGATTCCTTCTTGGAGTAATCGACGCCATCGACGCTGTTGAACTGCTTGTCTGAAAGACAGGTGAACTGTCGCCGCCAGTTGTAGATCTGGCCAGGATGCAATCCCAATTCTTTGGCTACGGATGCTGCCGTGTTGCCCGGCTGATCCGCTCGACGTACTGCTTCCCTACGAAATTCCTCGGTATATGCCTGTCGTTTCTTGGTCATGACACACCTCCTGCTAGGGGCTACCTAACTATAGAAGGTGTCTACTGTTCGTGGGTAACTCGGCTATTGATGGTCAACGTCAACGGCACGTGGTCACTTATTGAAATCCACTCGTCGTGCTGGCCGACCTGCAAATTACATTCTTCTGAAAAGTCTGACGAGGTGAAAACATAGTCAATGTGATAGGCCTTCTCGCGGTTCCTCTGTAAGAAAAATGTCGGGCAGGTTTCATTGCCCTGCTCTTCCTCGAAGACTCGGTGATACTCGCTCTTAAAACCCATCTCACTAAGCTCTGCAACTACGTCCGAGTGATTCCACCAGCGGTCCGGCTTATCCCAGCGCACATTGCTATTAAAATCCCCGAGAACGACTGTCTTTGGCCCGCCAAGATCGTCACGGTGAATCTGAAGGTACTTCCAGAATTGACCCATGTAGCCAAAGGCTTCTTCGTTGCGCCCCTTCGTCCAGACGGCCAGCACAGTGAAATCTCTGTTGATAGTGAAAGGGAGAAAAAGTCTGAGATCTTCCGTCCTCCAATTCAACGTTTCACTTT
>SKFV01000336.1 GCA_007117785.1 Pseudomonas sp. | reverse complement strand
GGGCAAGGTATGGGGCCACCAGGTCTGCCATTGGCGAACGGTGGCTGTGACCTGTCGCGGGGCATCCGGCAGGTGCCAGGTCTGTGCATACTGACCGATGGCCAGGGTCAATTGAATGTCCGGCAGTTCATTCAATAATCGCTGACGCCAGGCGTCGGCACACTCGGGTCTTGGTGGCAGGTCACCACTCTTGCCCGTGCCCGGATAACAGAAACCCATGGGGATAATGGCAACGCGACTGGCATCGTAGAAGGTGTCTTTATCAATACCCAGCCAGTCACGTAACCGATCGCCACTGGCATCGGCAAAGGGAATGCCCGCCGCATGAACTTTACGCCCGGGCGCCTGGCCGGCAATCAGAATACGGGCACTTCTGCTGGCCTGAACTACCGGTCTTGGCCCCAGTGGCAGATGTGCCGCGCACAAGGTGCACTTGCGTACTTCATTGAGCAACTCAATCAAGGGGTTCAACACTGCGGTCGGTGGTCACTACGCGGTTGCGACCCTGTTCCTTGGCCAGATAGAGCCGGCTATCAGCCAGGCAGAGCAATTCACTGACATCGTCGATACCGCCCTGTTTGCCGGGGGTGGTGCTGGCCACGCCCATACTGATGGTGATGTGCTGGGCAACACCGGAATAGGCATGGGGAATACCCAGCGCCTGAATGCGCTCACGCAGTTTTTCAGCAACTGCACTGGCGCCTTCACTATCGGTATGTGGCAGTACACAGACAAATTCTTCACCGCCATAACGTGCGACCATATCAGTGGTTCGCGGCATGGCTTCAGCCAGGGAGCGGCCAACTGCCCGCAGGGTTTCGTCCCCGGTGGCGTGACCATAGTTATCGTTATAGGGTTTGAAGTAATCAATATCGATGAAAATGATGGCCAGTGGTTCCTGGATGCGCAGGGCATGCTGCCATTGTTGCTGGACAAATTCATCGAACCGGCGCCGGTTGGCGATACCGGTGAGGCCATCCATAGTAGATATCTGATGCAGCTCGTCACGCTGATCCAGCCCTTGCTGGAAGGCCTGCATCAAATTGTCCAGCCCATTGACCAGTCGACCCAGTTCGTCATTGCGATGAATCGAGAGCTCTGGCCTGGGCCAATCACCGGGTTGTTTCGGATTGACCTCTGCGATGGCGTTGTACACCCTCAACAAGGGGCGGGTAATCAGTAAATGGAAGGTCAGCACAACCAGCAGGGCAATGCCCAGGGCCTTGATCGTGCCGAGGCTAAAAATCAACAGGCCGCGTTCAACGTAGGAGTGTCCGATACTGGCGACTGACAGCGTCATGAGAATTTCGCCAACCTGCTGAGGCTCACCGCCAGCACCGGGGTTGTACAGCAAGGTTTGCCGGTAGTCGGTGATATCACCAAACAGACGCTGTAGCAGGGCACCTACGTTTTCCGTCTCAGTGGTGCCTTGTTCGACCATTACTCGCCCGAAATCATCTTTCAGTACCAGGTGGCGGATATTGCCCCCGTTGAATAGGCCGTTGGCGACCTGGTTGGCCAGATCCGGATTCAACTGAAAGGCGGCTTCGGCTGCTGATCCTTCAACCAGGCTGATCAGACGCAAGGTCTGTTCGCGTGTTTCGTCACGCAGGACGCGAGCATCCTCAGCCAATTCAATCAGGCCAGCAATGATGCTCAATGCAAGAGCAATAACGAAGGTAAAAACCGCCTGTTTGGTGGTTATGCTGGTCCACCGGGGTACGTCCTTGTTGACCACAGGTGTCATTCGCTTGGCTCCAGCATGTGCGAACGGGTCACGGCAAACTCAACACTGCTGCGCACCCGGTGCAGCGCCTCTTGCAAACGCTGAAGAAAGGCTGCATCAACCGAGGGGTGACACGCCAGATAAAGCTCGGTTTGCTTGAAGCTGAAAAGCGCATCCAGGTGCAGGTCTTCAGCTGCGGCCATTTTGGGTGCCAGTAGCGAGCTGGTTACCCAGACATCAATAATGCCGGCTTTGAGTCGCTGAAGGTTCTCACTGTCGCGTGAGGCGTTGATGACAGGTATACCCTGTTCACTGACGTACAATCCTACGGCATCTTCATGGAAGCTGCCGACTTTGTATCCCTTGAGCTGTTCCAGGTTCTCCAGGGCCAGGGCACGATCGCTCAAAGCAAAGGCAGTCCAGTCCGTTTTGGACAGTGGACCTACCCACTGGAACAGATCCTCTCGCTCACTGGTGCGTGTTGTGGAGTAGACACAATAGTCATCGCGCAGGCGGGCTTCGGTGTAGGCCCGGGCCCAGGGCAACAAGCGGAATTCGACCCTGGCATCCAGCTCAGCCAGTGCAGTACGCAGCAGATGAGTGGAAATGCCGTCAATTTCACCGGCGGCATTGAGGAAGTTGAAGGGGGGGTACTCTTCGGTAGTGAAAGTCAGCGAGACAGGTTCTTGCTCAGAATCAGCCTGAACGGGCAGACAAGCCAGCAAGAAGGCAACCAGAACACCGGCAAAAGGGAAACGGCCAGACATATGAGGCTCCTAGTCAATCTTTGGCAAGCTGCCATCTGCGCGCAACTGATCGAGGGTATCCTGCATGATCCTGATCAGTTTAGCGTCGGTTTCGCGGTTGAAAGCGAAGTAGAGTGGATCCTCAGTCAGCAGTAAAACGGATTCGAAATCCGCTACATCATGACCGTTTTCCTGTAACAACCATTCAGCCACCTCTTCACCGTAGGCCCAGAGGTCGACCCGGCCCATCGCCAGCATATGCATGGCGCTGACATTATTGACTGCTGTGCGCATCCGGCTTTCCGGTACGCCACCTTCCTGCAGGGCTTGGGCACCGATATCCTCTCGCAGTGAAACAACACTGTAGCCACCCTCAATCAGGTCACTGAGCGAATCGATACGGATACCTTTGTCTTTATGCGCGACCAGCACAACGCGCCCAGCGGCGAGCGGCCCGACCCACTCAAACATGCTGTCGCGCGCATGGCTACGGGTAGTGGAAAACAATACCGTGTCAGGGTATTCCAGCGTGGTGTCGTAGCCGCGTGCCCAAGGCAGCACGCGAACATCACCAAGACTCAAACGACTGGCATTGTGCTTCAGGATAGCGTCGAGGATTTCAGCGGAGCTACCCTTGAGCTGGTCGTCAGCCACATAATTGAAGGGTGGATATTCTTCGGTGATAAAGCTCAGTCGGTCGAGCTCTGAGGCATGAAGGGGCGAGATTAGCAAGCAGCACAGCATCAGCCAGCGATACATGATCAAATCCTTTTCAGGGCTTTCAGTGGATGCCCACCGGGCATAGCGCCCATCAACAGGGTATCGACTAAATCAGCCAGTCAGGCTGGTATTGTTATCAGAGCATGATACCAAAATGCCAAATTTATTATGCCGCGTCAGGCGTGTGCTGAGAAGAGACAAAAAACCGGCAGTGTGCTGGTTTTTTGATAACTGTCTTGTTGCTGATAGTCAGCTCTTTTTTACCACCGTCGATTTGAGTTTCATGGGGCCAATACCCTCTATGCGGCAATCAATATCATGATCACCGTCAACCAGACGGATATTTTTCACCCGGGTACCTACCTTGATAACCAGTGAAGAACCCTTAACCTTGAGATCCTTGATCACAGTAACGCTGTCGCCATCAGCCAGGGGGTTGCCATTGGCATCACTGATCTGGACCGACTGTGCCTCAGCTGCCGCTTCTGCAGTTGTCCATTCATGCGCACATTCCGGGCAAACGAACTGGATGCCGTCTTCATAGGTGAATTCCGATCCGCAGGCGGGGCAGGGAGGTAATTGGCTCATATCAGGGTCTCCAGGCAGGGCGCGTTATCTTGCCAGTGCCACCTGACGACGTCCAGTTTGCAAAACGTTGGAACTTTTATGACAAGCCTCCGTCACACGCGGTACATCCATGAAAAAAGGAGTCTTAGATGACTTTTCTCAGGAAGTACAGTAAGTATTGTGCATTGAGTCTGTTGTTGGTCGCGCCAGTCGCTTTGAGTGGCCAGGCTGCAGCTGGTGGGACCACCCAGGCACCGCCGTCAGATCAGCAAGGTGCTCCGCAAGAACGTGGCGCTGGAACGGGTGGGGCAGCTACCCCGGGGCAGCAGACCCGCCCCAGCGGTGCCGATGACTATCAGCGCGATGCGACCGAGCACCGCACTGGTCAGGATGAGCGCACCCGTAGCGACGGTCAGCCTTTCGAAACCGGTCAGGACGATGAGTCTGGCACCCGGGAAGGTACTATGCGCGATTACTGAGTATAGATAGATTGCAGCCGGCGGTTGAGCCGGCTGCATTTCCTCTCTGACTCAAACGAGCCGCACTATTCAACCCGCGTGACCCCTGTTACCTCAATTTGGCGCCCCTGATCCGGACTGGTGCTGAATGCGCCTATTATGCGAACCTGCTCTCCTACCTTATCGCTCACGCTTTCATCCGGCATCAGTGCCACTCGATTGAACTCATCGTCTTCAAGCCAGTAATGCCGGGGATCGTCAAAACTGGCCACCCGCCCGCTGACATTCACAACACGCCCGTCATAGGCTTCATGCTCTGCTACCAGGTGCGGTAGATCGACAGTAATGGGTTCATTGCTGGCGGTTTCAGCGCAGGCGACCAGTAGGCCCAGTACAAAGCCGGCAGCAAAAATCTTGTGAATCAGCATAGAGAACTCCTGAAAATCAGGTCAGCTGTGTTTAGTCACCAGCGGCCATGTTGATGGCACAACAAAGTGCCTGCTTGCTTCATGCCAGAGGCCGCTCTCCGCATCATGGCGCATTCGGGCAAACAATCGCGGGCTATGCTGTTCGGCAACAGCCCTGAGCTGGGAAGCCACCGCATCAGGGTCGGGCACAGCGGCTTGTTGCCATGGCCCCAGCCAGTGCGGCTTCTTTAGCGGCACCCAGCTCCGGGTATCACTGATCTGCAGCTGAGCGAGGCGGTGCCAGTGGCCGCGCAGATGGTTGTCCGCCACCTGGAGTGGACGCTTCAACGGGATACCGGCAGGGTAAAACAGGTAGCCAGGCATAAACACCCGTGTTGCTTCAGGACATGGCAAGCCCGCTTTCATCAGCGTATTGCGGGTCGCCTCCAGACCGGACAGGCCCAACTGGTGGCCCAGCAACCGCTGGGTTTTCAGATCCAGCCGATCGCTGGCATTGGGACCATACCATAGACAGTAGCCGTTCTCGGGATAGCCGAGATAGAACTTGATCGCAATTTCATGGTGTTCAACTGCGCCGTTATGCGGATTGCGCAACAGAAAATCCAGTTCGCCCAGGGTACGTCCGGCCTCACGTACAGGCAGGTTTCTAGCAATCAGTTCCCAGCCCAACAGGTCACACAGCAAGTACTCATAAAGGTCCTCGAAATACAAACCCAGCCGCGGCCTGATCGCCTCTGTCAGGTTGTCAGGCAACTGTGCCGGTTGTTCTGCCAGTGCCAGCAAGCGCGGCAACAGTGCGGCCGAAAGGCTGTGTGTCGGCGCAAACGTCTTCCCCACAGGCAGCAACTGGGGTGCGTCCAGCATCCATATCAGATGCCTCAGAGCTGGGTGGTTGAAAAGTTGGGGGGCGGGCAGAACGTTAAGTGACATGGGCCTGACTATGTATAGAGTCTTTGCAAAAGGTTACCAGACCCGCAGTGGTACTGCTTGAACTGCTAGTCTTTTGTCACTAAAGAAGGCTTTACGTGCAAGGAGATTGGCATGTTTACCACTAAACCTACCCTGGTTACTTCGGCATTGCTGGCGGCCAGTCTGGCCAGTGCGTCGGTGACAGCACAAGAGACCGTTGAGAGCAACATCAGCACGCAATACCAGGATATGCGTCTGGTGAAGATGGCTGACGGCCTCAGCAACCCGTGGGCAGTCGCTTTCCTTTCCGATGGGCGTTACCTGGTCAGTGAGCGCGGCAAGGGGATGCAACTGATTGTTGATGGTGAGAAAACAGAGGTCAGCGGCTTGCCGGAGTTTTACTCCATCAGCCAAGGCGGCATGCTCGATGTGGTGGCTCATCCGGATTTCGCCGATAACGGCTGGATCTATTTTACCTATTCCAAGGGCGATGACAGCAGCACCGTTCCAGCATTGGCGCGTGCTCGCCTGGAAGGCAGCGCATTGACGGACGTTGAAGAGCTGTTTACCTCCAACACACCCACTGCCCCGGGCCGGCATTACGGCGGCCGTATTCTTTTCATGCCAGATGGCACGCTGCTGCTAACGATTGGCGATCGCGGTAGTGAGCCCATGCGGGCACAGAACACCATGGATCACTCCGGCACCATAGTGCGTCTGAATGCTGATGGCAGCGTGCCGGAAGATAATCCGCTGCGTGGCAAGGAGGGCTATGCCGAGGAGATCTATTCCTACGGTCACCGCAATATCCAGGGCATAGTGCTCAATTCTGCCGGTGAAGTATGGGTAACCGAGCATGGACCGCGCGGTGGTGACGAGCTGAATCTGATCGAAGCGGGCAAAAACTATGGTTGGCCGGTAGCGACTCTGGGGCGTGATTATGGGTCAGAGGGTCCGTTCCCGGATGCAGAAGCGCGCGAGCTGTCAGACATGCAGGGGCCGGTCTATGAATTCCTGCCGACACTGGCGCCCTCGGGGCTGGCCTATGTCGACAGCGATCACTTTCCCAACTGGCAAGGTAACCTGCTGGCTGGTGGTCTGAGCGCCGAGCGTATCTTGCGGGTGCTAATGGAGGAGGGTGAAGTGATTCACCTGGAAGAGTTGTTGTTGCAGCGCATCGGGCGCATTCGGGACGTACGTCAGGGACCGGACGGATTTATTTATGTGCTTAATGATCAGTCAGATGGCGCTCTTTACCGCATTGAACCAGCGGATTGAGCTGATGATCTGTCTGGCCGGGCTATCAGTCCCCGGCCAGCCATTTGTACATCACCAGTGCATCCACAAACCCTGATTGTGGATGCCTGAATGCCTTGGGCAAGCGACCAACGATGCTGAAGCCCAACTTTTGCCATAAAGCCACCGCCACTGTATTGCTGGCAGCGACAAAGTTGAACTGCATCGCCAGATACCCCAGCTCTACAGCAACCTTTTGTGAATGCTCGCACATGGCACGGGCCAGGCCCTGGCTTCGGGCTGACTCGGCAACCATATAGCCACAATTGCAGACATGTGTCCCCGGGCCTGGCTGATTGGTCTTCAGGTAATAGGTCCCGAGAATCTCACCATCGCGCTCAACCACCCAGGTGCAGCGAGGCTGCTGCATCCACAGGCGCTCGGCAGAGGCGTAATCGATATCCTGCGGGTACGCATAAGTATCACCGGCGGCAGCTACCTGCTGAAAGATCGGCCAGATGGCCGAAAAATCAGCCGCCTGTGCTGTCCGAATCTGAATACCCATACTCAGGCCAGCTCGGCCCAAAGGTCGTACTCGTCGGCATCGGTGACCACTACGTTGACCATATCGCCCGGTTGCAGGTCCAGATCGGTATTGATATAGACATTGCCGTCGATTTCAGGGGCATCAGCCATGCTGCGACCAATCGGGCCTTCTTCGTCGACCTCATCAATGATGACCTGCAGGGTACGCCCGATTTTCTGGGCCAGCCGCTGCACACTGATGGCTTGCTGGTGGGCCATAAAGCGCTCCCAGCGTTCCTGTTTGATTGCATCCGGTACCGGTTCCAGATCCAGATCATTGGCCGGAGCGCCGTCGACCGGTGAGTACTGGAAGCAGCCGACACGGTCGAGCTGGGCTTCGGTCAACCAGTCCAGCAGGTACTGGAAGTCTTCTTCGGTTTCGCCTGGGAAGCCGACAATAAAGGTGGAG
>SKFV01000381.1 GCA_007117785.1 Pseudomonas sp. | reverse complement strand
TCTCAACGTTCCGGTCACCTTTGCTGGGGTGACCTTTCGTCCTGGTGAATACGTCTATGCCGACAACAACGGCATTATCGTTTCAGCGACCGAGCTGAGCATGTCATAGCAGACAGTTAGCCCGAACGTGCAAGGCGGCTTCCCACGGGTGCCGCCTTTTGTGTGCCTTGATGTTGAACGTGACACCTGTACGCCGTCAGTCGTCAAAAGCCTGAAACGTTAGATCAGGAGGCCCCATGAGTGATCCCTTGGAACAACGCTTGAAAGCCTTGATGCAGCAAGCGGGCGAGGAGAACGACGCGCACGAGAACGAACGCCTGGATCGCGTGTTGCACCAGGCCCATTTGCGCGGGGGGCTGCTGGACCTGTTGACCCTGTTTGCCCGTTGGGGTTGGGTGGTGTCCGAGGGCAGTGCGCGTGGCGTGCGGCACGCGCGTCCGGTCCGGCGCTCCAATCCGTCAACCTCCGGGGCATCTGACCCGACCGCAGAGTGAGCCTGAACATGGAACTTGAAACCTGGCGAGACAGTTTTCTCACCGCCCTGACCAGCTTGTGGAGCAAGGTCGCCTCTTTTATTCCTGACCTGGTAGCTGCGCTGGTCATTGTCCTGCTGGGCTTTGTCGTGGCCAAGATTGTGGATACCGTGCTGAGCAAAGGTCTGGCCAAGCTGGGACTGGACCGGCTGATGAAAGGGGCGGGTGTGCCCAAGCTGCTCAACCGGATTGGCGTTCGCAAACCGGTATCGACCATTGTTGGCAAGGTGATCTACTGGTTTATCGTGTTGACCTTTATCGTCTCGGCTGCGGAGACGTTGGGCCTGGCCCGGGTATCTTCTACCCTGGACGCCTTCGCGCTATACCTGCCCAAGGTCTTTGGTGCCGCCTTGATCCTGCTGGCCGGCTTGCTGCTGTCACACCTGGCCAATGGTGTGGTGCGTGGCGCCGCCGAGAGCGTTGGCGTGGATTATGCCAGCGGGCTTGGCCGCTTTGTGCAGGGGCTGCTGGTGATCATTACGGTGTCACTGGCCATCGGGCAGCTGCAGATTGAAACGGCACTGCTGAATACCGTGATTGCCATTGTGCTGGTAAGTTTCGGGGCTGCGGCAGCCCTGGCTCTGGGTTTGGGTAGCCGTCATCTGGTCAGTGAAATCCTTGCCGGTGTCTATGTGCGGGAAATCTATCGCGTCGGCGATGCGATAGTGCTGGGTGATATCCGCGGCACCATCGAAGAAATCGGTACGGTAAAGACGCTGATTCTGGATGATGAACAAAATCTGGTATCGGTAGCCAATCGGCAGTTGCTGGAGCAGCGGGTTGACCAGCGTGTCTGAATCGGTAACCCGCTGATGGACGCCCGCTCTTGAGCCCTTCGGTCCCACTCCGTCCGCGTTATGTGCCCGCTGATCTCAGTGACGAGGCACTGGTTGAGCGTGCGCAAGTTGAGCTGTTGCATTCGACGGTGGCTTACGAAGAATTGATGCGGCGTTATCAGCGCACGGTGTTTAATGTGTGCGCCCGGTATCTGGGCAATGAGCGCGATGCAGATGATGTGTGCCAGGAAGTTATGCTTAAAGTTCTGCATGGCCTGAAGCAATTTGAGGGCAAGGCAAAGTTTAAGACATGGCTTTACAGTATTACTTATAACGAATGCATTACCCAATATCGCAAGGATAAACGTAAAAAGCGTTTGTTCGAGGCGCTCAGTCTGGACCCGCAGGAAGAAGCCATTACTGGCTCAGAGCCACTGGCTTCGGAGCATGCAAGCCTTGACCGCATACTGGTTTATGTGAACCCGGTCGACAGGGAAATATTGGTGTTACGATTTGTTGCCGAACTTGAATTCCAGGAAATTGCCCAGATTATGCACTTGGGTTTAAGTGCCACAAAGATGCGCTACAAGCGGGCATTGGAAAAGCTGCGCATACACTTGGACAGTCCCTTCTAGTTGGCGAAGGGGATTGCAATGTCATTAAAACTGACAATGAATTGGCGTGCGACTTTCAGCTATATTTCTTCAAGGTTTAAAGAGACATGCTATACTTCGCCTCGACGTCTGTTCATAACCTAAACGTCCTAATGGAATACATGGGGATTCAAAGATGAAATTGAAAAATACTGTCGGTATCCTGGTTAGTGCTGCCATGGTTGCCTCTGCGGCGCCGGCTATGGCTCAATACGCGGGCTCTGTCGAGGCTTCAGCCTTTGCCAAGCGTTACGACGCTTCCAGCTCTCGTGATCTGGATCACGGCGGTCTGGTTGGCGGTACTCTGGGTTACTTCGTAACCGAAGACGTACTGCTCAACATCGGTCTGGGCACTTACAACAACCTGACGCATTCACCGACTGGCTTCGCCAGCGATGATGCCGATGGTCGTCTGTCACACATCGAAGCTGTTTATCACTTCGGTCAGGCCAATATCCGTCCCTACCTGTCTGGTGGTTTTGCTCACCAGGAACTGGATCAGGCCAATAGCAGCTCTCGCGACCGTACGACTTATGCGATGATCGGTGGTGGCGTGAAGAACTATCTCAACGATAATTTCTTCGTCAGTGCTGGTCTTGATCTGATGCACGGCTTTGACCACGGTAAAACCGAATGGATGGCTGGCGTTGGCCTGGGCCTGAACTTTGGCGGCGCTGCCCAGCCGGCTGCTGAGCCTGCACCCGCACCTGCTCCGGCAGCTCGCCCGGCTCCGGCCCCTGAGCCCGAAATGCAGTCAGTGCGCGTCGAGCTGGACGTCAAGTTTGACTTCGACCGTGACAGCATCCGTCCTGAGTTCCGTGATGACATCCGCAGCCTGGCCGAGTTCATGAAGACCTATCCTTCGGTAACTACTACCGTTGAAGGTCACACTGACTCCATTGGTAGCGCTTCTTACAACCAGGGTTTGTCCGAGCGTCGTGCCAACTCTGTGCGTCAGGCACTGGTTGACGAAGGTGTTGAAAGCTCGCGCATTCGTGCGGTAGGTCATGGCGAAGAGCGTCCGATTGCTGACAACAGCACTGACGAAGGCCGCGCTATGAACCGTCGTGTAGAAGCTGAAGTAGAAGCGCAGGTTGAAGTACGTTAATCGGCGCTGATTGATAAAAACCCGGCTTCGGCCGGGTTTTTTTATGTGTTGCAAATAAGGCGGGGGTTGCACCGGCTGATAAGGACGGCCTGGGCATCAGTCGATGCTGTTGACCCCGGGGAAACGGATACGGAAATCATCCGGCATCGGGACCACGGTCTTGCTGCGGAAGTGGTAAAACACAAAGCCGGATTTGGCCAGGGCAACCAGCTCGCCGCCAACGGCCTTGGTGATGCGGAAGGTAATGTCGCCGCCATATTTGTTCAGGTCCATCAGGCCGACTTCAAATATCAGTCGGTCACGGGCAAAGGCTTCACGCTTGTAGGTGGTGGCGAGGTCGGTGACGATGATGCCGGTATCGTTCTCGCTGACTTCCTCGATACCGAATTGATAGAGAAAGCGCGCACGGGCTTCGGAGATCATCGAAATCATTGAGTCGTTGGCCAGATGGCGACCGGAATTGATATCGGTGATGCGCACGGTGAGTTGCGTAGTGAAGTAAAACTGATTCTCGGGAAAGTCGAGTTGCAGACGAGCCATGACAAAAAAAAACCTGCGTGCTGGACTGTGATTAATGGCAGTCCGGTGGGAGGAGGGGTTGAAACTGTGGCGCATTTTACGCCAGTTGACAGGCCGAAGACAGCAAAAAGGCCACCCGAGGGTGGCCTTTTCAACACAAGCCGGACCGGAGGTCCGGTGAATCAGTCAGCGCTTAGCCGAACTGGTTCATGGTGTTGTCTTTGCCGCCAGCCTTCAGAGCTGCTTCGCCAGCGAAGTACTCTTTATGGTTGTCGCCAATGTCAGAGCCAGCCATGTTCTGGTGCTTGACGCAGGCAATGCCCTGACGGATTTCTTCACGCTGTACACCTTTTACGTAGGCCAGCATGCCTTGCTCGGCAAAATAGCCTTTGGCCAGGTTGTCGGTAGACAGGGCCGCAGTGTGGTAGGTGGGCAGGGTGATCAGGTGGTGGAAGATACCTGCTTCACGTGCAGCGTCTTTCTGGAAGGTACGGATCTTCTCGTCAGCCAACTGAGCCAGTTCAGTCTCGTCATACTCGACGCTCATCAGCTTGGCGCGGTCGTAGGCAGATACATCTTTGCCTTCTTCCTGCATGGCATCAAATACTTGCTGACGGAAGTTCAGAGTCCAGTTGAAGGACGGGCTGTTGTTGTACACCAGCTTGGCATTCGGTACCACTTCGCGGATGCGGTTAACCATGGCAGCAATCTGACCAACGTGCGGCTTCTCGGTTTCGATCCACAGCAGGTCGGCGCCGTTCTGCAGCGAGGTGATGCAGTCCAGCACAACGCGGTCTTCACCAGTACCCTTGCGGAACTCGAACAGGCCGGAGGCCAGGCGCTTGGGCTTGAGCAGCTTGCCATTGGCCTTGACTACTACGTCACCGTTGTTGATGTCGGCAGCGCTGTCGATATATTCGCCATCGAGGAAGCTGTTGTACTGGTCGCCCAGGTCACCTGGCTCGGTGGTAACAGCGATCTGCTTGGTCAGGCCGGCACCCAGAGAATCGGTACGGGCAACGATAACACCGTTGTCTACGCCCAGCTCGAGGAAGGCATAACGTACGGCGCGGATCTTGGCCAGGAACTCTTCGTGAGGAACAGTTACCTTGCCGTCCTGGTGACCGCACTGCTTCTCGTCAGAGACCTGGTTTTCGATCTGGATGCAGCAAGCACCGGCTTCGATCATCTGCTTGGCCAGCAAGTAGGTGGCTTCGGCGTTACCGAAACCGGCATCGATGTCGGCAATGATCGGTACGACGTGAGTTTCGTAGTTGTCGATTTGGGCTTGAATGTCTTTGGCCTTGGCAGCGTCGCCAGCCTTGCGGGCATCGTCCAGAGCAACAAACAGCAGGTCCAGTTCGCGGGCATCAGCCTGGCGCAGGAAGGTGTACAGCTCTTCGGTCAGGCCAGAAACCGAGGTTTTCTCGTGCATGGACTGGTCAGGCAGCGGTCCGAAGTCGGAACGCAGGGCTGCAACCATCCAGCCAGACAGGTAGAGGTAACGCTTGTTGGTGGTTTTCAGGTGTTTCTTGATCGAAATCAGCTTCTGCTGACCGATGAAACCATGCCAGCAACCCAGGGACTGGGTGTATGCGGAGGTATCGGCATCGTACTCAGCCATGTCCTTGCGCATGATGTCGGCGGTGTACTTGGCGATGTCCAGACCGGTTTTGAAACGGTTCTGCGCGCGCATGCGGGCGGCATATTCCGGGTTGATAGCGTTCCAGGGGCTGCCATTGGTCTCTTTCAGAGCGGCAACGGCCTTGATGTCGTTTTCGTAAGCTGACATGGTCAATCCTTCAAAGTTTGCGTTTGGTTGAGCGCGGTAGTTCGACCCTGCTCGCGCAGAAGCCGGCTCTTGCCCGGGGCGGAAACGTCAAAGGGGGAGACAGAAAGGAAAGGCGTGATCTGACAGGCAGGGTGAACGAACAGGATGAATGACTGTGCTTTTAGTGGGGTACACCGCAAGCTGGACCCGTCATGCAGGCTGATACGTTTGAATCGCTTCCCCGTCCCTCAGGACAACTTTCGTTCCAGTCGCCACCTTGTCGAACGGCCGGTTGGGCTGTTGAGACACGCCCCGGTCCTTTGGTGTCGGAACCGGGCCGGGTGCATTTTTCAGGCACCTGGCTAGCGGGAGCGGGGCAATGATGCGCCCTTCATGGGCGGAAGTCAATTAAAATGTAGTACGCTATCCGACGTACTACATGCACTGATTCGCCACTGGCACGCCATCCAGTCATGGCAAGCGCTCGACCATCAGGCGAATCTGGCTACTGCTGCGGTCGCGGGTACTCAGTCGACTGGCTGTGCCACTGGTCTGGCCGCTGTCGCTATCACTCAGGCCGCCGATGGTGATCCATTCACCAAGGCGGGCACTGACCTGTGTGTCTGTCTGCTGCACATCAATCAGGCCACTGTCCGGACGGTATCGGTCCTGGTGGTTGCTGATACTGATCAGCGCGTTATCACCGCTCAGACGCACGGTGGCATAGAAACCCTGGGTCGCGGGTTGATAACGAGTGCTCTGCTGCACCTGTCCATAAGGCCCGACGAGTGTGTCGGTAACCGGTACGTTCTGCCCTCGCTCAATGAGTACCGGATACCCTTCCACTGCGCTTATCTGGCGCAGGCTGTCACTGCTTGAGCGGGTCTGGCGATCAATGATGCGTGCCTGAGCGCCACTGCCGGCCGGTGGTTGACCCATGACAACCTCGGTATGTCGTTGGCGAATACGAGCACCGGCCTGCAAGCCGCGCTGACTGTCGAAGTCACTGCCATCGGTGGCGACGCTGATGCGCAAGCGGGTAGGCTGGCGGTCGAGTTGCTGAATCAGTGCACGCAACTCATCAATCCGTGCCGGGCTGGCACGCAGAATCAACTGGTTGCCATAGGCCGCCACCCGTTCATCAGCATTGAGCATGGGCTCCAGTGCCGGCAGCAGCGCTTCGGCCGTCGTATGCTGGAGATCAATCACCTGGCTGCTGGCAGCCTGACTGAGTGATGATAACAGCAATAGCAGGCTGAGCAGGCCAGCCAGCATAGTGCCCGTGCGTGAAGTGTTCATAGCTGAAATCTCCGCAATGCAGGGGGCGATTGCCCGGAATCCCAGAGCTCCTGGAATCGACCTTGCCAACGTTTGACCTGATCCCGGCTGTGGTAGCGAATAAAGCCTTTGCGCGTCTGTGGTTGGGGCAGCATCAATAGCCCGGTATCATCAGCAAGGCAGTAAGCCTGCGGGTCAGCAGATAGCTCTGTATGTTGCTGGCGGATACTGACCCGGCTGGGAAAGCGGTGCAGCAGTTGCGCCAGGCTATGGCCCTGGGTGAAATTGGCAGGGACCTGATGCAGCAGAACCTGCAGCTGGAAGCGAGACTCGCTGGCAATACGCTGTTCCAGGCAATCAATGACCGCGCTGCGGTGGCACAGCCAGAGCAGCAGTTCGGCGTGGTACAGACGCAGGTTGCGGCGCGTCTGCAGGATCAGATGGCACAGGTGATCGACGGCGTTGGTTTCATCCAGCTCAACCAGTTCGCCGTCGACACCCAGCTGTTGCGGCAGCTCGCTCTGGTAGCGGCTGTGTGATTCAACGGCAGGGTTGTGGATGTCGAAACGCCCGGGCGAGATAAAGTCGATGGGTGGCAAGTCCACTTCGGTAGCAGGCCAGCGCATTTCCCGGTGCGGAATACCGGCTTCCATGTATTCATCCGAGCTGACGGTAAACCCGAGCCGCTCGTAAAAGGGCAGTGCGTGAACCTGGGCAGACAGAATCAGTGGCGATAATCCCTGCGCTTCGGCATGGGCCATGACATGCAGCATGAGGCGCTCGCCCAGGCCATGCCCGCGCCATTGCGGCAATATTGCCACGCGTCCGATGTGCCCGTCAGCCAGCAAGCGTGCAGTGCCGGCGGGCTCGTCATCGGCCAGCAGCAAAAAATGCGTGGCTGAGGCGTCATCGGCGTCCCACTCCAGCTCTGCAGGCACCTGTTGTTCGTCAACAAACACCTGTTGGCGAATGCTTTTCAGCGCTTCTGTGCCGTCCCAGGATACCTGGCTGATGCGTATGTCAGTCATCGTCCTCCTCCAGCAGGAGATCTCCCTTGCTCAGCAGTTGCAGCAGCAGTTGCCTGCCCTCGGCATTGGTCAGCCAGGGTTGCAGGGCTTCGGCGCTGAGGTAGTCCTCATTGCAGACTAGTTGAACCAGGCGCAATAGGGAAATCGGCAACTGGCAATGCTCACCACTGGCGAAGAGCTTGATTTCTTCAGCGTT
>SKFV01000085.1 GCA_007117785.1 Pseudomonas sp. | reverse complement strand
TTCGCATCAGTGATGAACTGGCATTGGAGTATCGCCTGCTGGACAACCTGGGTGATCTGACCCAGGCCTTTTCCCGTCAGGCACCCATGTTTGACCTGCTAACCGACCTGCATGTACTGGAGTATGAATCCCAGCATCTGTTGCGCCAGATCAGTGAGCGTGACCGTTCCTTGGCTCATTACCTGAAAGTGGTCAATAAACGTATTGACCTGGTTGGCCAGGCACTGGCCATGCAACTGACCGATGACCTGGGCACACCCGTTGAGGTCACCATTAGTGAAGGCGGCATGTCGTTCACTGCCAACGAGGCCCTGAAACTGGGTCAGTTGCTGGCTTTGCGCCTGGTACTGCTGCCTTCTCCCTTATGCATGTTGCTGGCGGGCAAGGTGATTCGCTGTGACCCGGTTGCCGGGTCTTCCACCACCTGGTCAATCGCAGTAAGCTTTGAACTCCTTGCCGATGCCCAGCGGCAAATGCTGGCGCGGCATATTCTGCAAAAACAGGCACAGGAAATACGTGCTGCCAAAAGCTCAGAAGGGACGCCACGATGAACTACCTGATTGCACTCTTTGCCGGTATCAGCCTGTTGTTTTCCATCAATCTGGCACAGGCAGACACCCTGCAGATTCCGGTTGGCGCGCAAGCTGGCGAGACCAGCGTCAGCCTACCCAGCCGCGGCAGCAGCACCCAGAGCGTCTTGCAGCGTCATGGTGAGCCGCACGTCCGGCATCCAGCCATCGGCCAACCGCCGATCAGTCGCTGGGACTATGGGGATTTCAGCGTGTATTTCGAGCACGACCATGTGGTGCACAGCGTGCGTCACCATCGCCCGACTCGCTCCGGCGAATGACTCAAATTGTCGGGCACCGCGGGGCCCGTGGTGAGGCACCGGAAAATACCTTGCCAAGCTTCGCCAAAGCGCTGGCCGCCGGTGTAAAACGGGTTGAGCTTGACCTGCACTTGTCTGCCGATCAGCAACTCATGGTTATTCACGACCCGACCCTGAAGCGCACCACCGGTCTGCGAGGCAAAGTAGCCGAGCATTCAGCAGCCGATCTACAGCGCATGGACGCCCGCCTTGGACTGCCCGGGTGGCCCGAGCCCTGCCCAATCCCGACGCTGGAACAGGTTTTCAGCAATTTTCCGCAGATTGAAAACTATCAGCTGGAAGTCAAAAGCGGTTCTGCTGCGCAATCGCGCATCGTGCTGGCGGCCATTCTGGAGCTTGCAGAACGTTTTGATATGCAGCAACGCGTTGTGGTGACCTCCAGCAGCCGCACATTGCTTGCTACCGCCCGTGACATCCACTACCCCCTGCCTACCGGTCTGGTCGAGGAATATGGCCTGCTCGATCCGCTGAAAAGCGCCAGCCGCTATCAATGTACTTACCTGGTCCTGAAGTGGACCTTGTGTCGCCCCGCACGCATCCGGCAAGCACAGGCGCAAGGGTTGCATGTGTCCGTCTGGACCGTGAACGATATTGAGTTGATGCAGCGACTTGTCGACATGGGCGTCGACAGCATCATCACCGATTACCCGCAGCGTGCGATGCAGGTAGTGGCTGAACACAACCGGGCATAAGTGACTACCGGCAGGGTTCGCACCCCACCGGCCAACGCTCAGAAGAGTCGGTTCAGACCGTCCAGTGCCGCAATCCGATAGGCCTCGGCCATGGTCGGATAATTGAAGGTGGTGTTGACGAAGTACTTGATGCTGTTGGCTTCGCCTTTCTGGTTCATGACCGCCTGACCGATGTGCACGATCTCTGCCGCCTGGTCACCAAAACAGTGTATACCCAGCACTTCAAGGGTCTCGCGGTGGAACAGGATCTTCAGTAAACCCACTGGCTCGCCGCTGATCTGCGCACGGGCAATGCTCTTGAAGAACGCCTGGCCAATTTCATAGGGAACCTGGGCGTCAGTCAGCTCACGCTCGGTTTTGCCCAGCGAGCTGATCTCCGGAATGGTATAGATGCCGGTCGGCACGTCATCGACGAAGCGCCAGGCATCGTTGCTGACAATATTGCCTGCCGCCGAACGGCCCTGGTCGAAGGCCGCACTGGCCAGACTCGGCCATCCGATCACATCCCCAACAGCATAGATGTTGGAGATCTCGGTGCGGTAGTTCTCATCCACTTCCAGCTGACCCCGGCCATTGGCCTGCAGACCTATGTTTTCCAGCCCCAGGCCATCGGTATTGCCGGTACGGCCATTGCACCAGAGCAAGGCATCGGCCTTGAGCTTCTTGCCGGATTTCAGATGCAACACAACACCTGACTTGTCAGTGCCTTCGATCTTCTCGTATTCCTCATTATGCCGGATCAGCACGCTGGTATTACGCAGGTGATAGCTGAGGGCATCGGAAATCTCGTCATCGAGAAAGCTGAGCAGACGATCACGGGTATCAATCAGGTCGACCTTGACACCAAGGCCACAGAAGATTGAGGCGTATTCACAGCCAATCACCCCGGCACCATAAATGATCAGCGCACGTGGTGTGTGATTGAGCTTGAGAATGGTGTCGCTGTCGTAGATCCGCGGATGGCTGAAGTTCACATCCGCTGGCCGGTACGGGCGTGAGCCGGTAGCGATAATGATTTCCTTGGCGATCAGTTTTTCCAGTCCGCCCGAGGGGCTGACCAGCTCGATCGTGTGCTCATCAGCAAAACTGCCCTTGCCAAAGAACACATCAACCCGGTTGCGCGCATAGTAACTGGTGCGCGAAGCCACCTGCTTGTTCATTACCTTTTCCGCACTGCGCAACACATCGGGAAAGGAAAACCAGCGCGGGTCGCCAATCTTACGGAACATGGGGTTGGTATTGAATTGAATGATCTGCTTGACCGAGTAACGCAGTGCCTTGGACGGAATAGTGCCCAGATGGGTGCAATTACCCCCGACCACTTCCCGCTCTTCTACTACCGCTACCTTGCGGCCGTGCTTGGCGGCATTCATTGCCGCACCCTCACCCGCCGGGCCGGAACCCAGGACAACTACATCGTAATTGTATACAGCCATTCAATCGTTTCCTTATCCCATGATCCACATCAGCTTAAGCAACCCGCCGGGCCGCTGGCTAGTCGACCTTGGTCTTGGTCGCATCCCGCGCCAGATCGCTGCGCAGGTTACCTGTCTTGTCGGTCGGGTTGGCTTCTTCGCATTTCTGCACATCGCCACCACAGATACCACATTCCTTGGTCACGCCAGTGGCACCGATACCGCCACATGAGCCGGCAATCGGTTTACGGCCAGCCATAACGCCGACAGACATACCGATGACGATGACCGCCATGACTACAAACGCCAATACATAAATCATGTGTTACTCCTCGCTGTTTTTCAGCGCTTTGAAAGCCGGAGTGCCGCGGGAAACAAAACCCGTCTTCGCATGCTGCTCGACAAAAAAGGCCGAGATCCCCTGCTCTTCGGCAAATATCCAACCCTGCTCGGCACCCATGAACATCAACAAGTGCGCCAGAGTATCGGCCTCGGTTGCCGATTCGGCAAATACAGTGACACAGCGCAGTCCTTGCGGTTGCAAATCCGAATCAAGATCTTGCAACCAGACCGACTGGTTACGCGACCTGGCCACATAATCGCGATAATCACCTGCTCGCGCCACGGCATGGTCATCCAGTTCCAGCAACCGATAGGCCAGACGCGCATGATCGCGCGGCGCCTCAACCACAACCCGCCAGGGCCTCCCGGCAGACTGTTTACCCTTTACCCTAACATCCCCGTCAAGATCGAGCATGTAATTCTCAATGCCCAACTCCAGCAACCAATCATCCAGGGCATCAACTATGTAACTGTTGACCAGACTGGAGAGGTCAAGTTGCACATCGGCATTCCGGCACAGTTGATCGGCTTCCAGAGATATTGCCGGATGCTGTCCACTAGCAGGCAGGGACGTTTCATCTGCTGTCAGCAACCACCATGGGGGCAGCGAGGTAGGCTCACGCGTATGCGACAAACTGAAGGCATACAGCTCTTGCAACCGCTGCAACAACAGCTGTACCGACTCGGGTACAGCCATACATTGCTCTTGAGGCAAGCGGTTGAAGACGGCGATCGGACTATCGGCGTAAAGCGCCAGCAACTCACTGGCCAACTGATCGATATGCTCTTCGAGCTGTTGCTGCAGCACTTCTGGCGCAGAGCTACCCTGCTTCGCCAACCACTTCAGACTATAGTTGCCAAGCAGAGTTTCTCCGTCAACCTCATTGACCGAGTCTGCAGAAATGAAACAGCCCGCCAGAAACGCTGCCAAGGCAGCGATCATGGCGGGCTGGAGCAACCAGCGGGGCATGCTAGCCGCCGAAATCGTCAAGCAGGACGTTTTCCGGCTCAACCCCCAGATCTTCAAGCAGCTTGATGACCGAGGCATTCATCATCGGCGGACCGCACATGTAGAACTCGCAGTCTTCCGGTGCTGGATGATCTTTCAGGTAATTGTCATACAGCACATTGTGAATGAAGCCGGTGGGGCCTTCCCAGTTATCTTCAGGTAGCGGCTCAGACAAAGCCAGATGCCAGGAGAAGTTTTCGTTTTCAGCTGCCAGCTTGTCGAATTCTTCGACATAGAAGGCTTCACGCAACGAACGGGCACCGTACCAGAAGCTGATCTTGCGCTTGGAATTCAGACGCTTGAGCTGATCAAAAATATGCGAGCGCATGGGCGCCATACCGGCACCACCGCCAACGAAGACCATCTCGGCATCGGTTTCCTTGGCAAAGAACTCACCGAAGGGACCATACACAACGACTCCGGTGTCACCCGGCTTGAGGCCGAAGACCCAGGACGACATTTTACCCGGCGGCAAATCATCACGACCCGGCGGCGGTGTTGCAACACGGATGTTGAATTTGACCACACCGCGCTCTTCCGGATAATTGGCCATCGAGTAGGCGCGAATCACCGTCTCGTCAACCTTGGACACATAACGCCAAACGTCAAACTTGTCCCAGTCACCGTGGAATTCCGGCTGAATGTCGAAATCCTTGTAATTAACGGTGTGCGGCGGGCATTCCAGCTGCACGTAGCCACCCGCGCGGAAATCGACGTTCTCGCCTTCTGGCAACTTCAACGTCAATTCCTTGATAAAGGTCGCCACATTGGGGTTGGACTCGACTGTGCATTCCCACTTCTTGACGCCGAAGACCTCTTCAGGCACTTCGATTTTCATGTCGGCCTTGACCGGTGCCTGACAAGACAGACGCCAGCCTTCACGAGCCTCACGCTTGGTAAAATGCGTCTCTTCAGTCGGCAGCATCGAGCCACCGCCCTCTTCGACAATACATTTGCACTGCGCGCAGGTTCCGCCGCCACCACAGGCCGACGACAGAAAAATGCCGTTGTCAGACAAGGTGTTCAGAAGCTTGCCGCCGGCGGGCACGGTAATGGTGCGCTCACCATTGATTTCAATGCTGATATCGCCACTGGCGACCAACTTGGAACGTGCTGCCAGGATAACGCCCACCAGGGTCAGTACGACCGCAGTGAACATCCCGACGCCAAGGATAATTTCAGTATTCATGTCGGGTACAGCTCCTCTGTTACAGTTGGACGCCGGAGAAAGACATAAAGCCAAGCGACATCAGACCCACAATAATGAAGGTGATGCCGAGACCACGCAGACCCGCAGGAACGTCACTGTATTTGAGTTTTTCCCGGATCCCGGCCAAAGCAACAATAGCCAGAGCCCAGCCCACACCGGCGCCAAATCCGTATACGACGCTTTCACCAAACGCATAATCACGTTCTACCATGAACAGGGAAGCACCCAGAATGGCGCAATTCACCGTAATCAGTGGCAAAAATACACCCAAAGCGTTGTAAAGCGCAGGCAAGTATTTATCCAGCGTCATTTCCAGGATCTGCACCATGGCTGCAATCACACCGATGTAACTGAGCAGACCAAGGAAGCTCAGGTCTACATTCGGCATACCGGCCCAGGCCAGCGCGCCGTCACGCAGCAGATAGTTGAAAATCAGATTATTGGCCGGCACCGTGATGGTCAACACCACGACAACCGCAATACCCAGACCCAACGAGGTCTGCACTTTTTTCGAGATAGCCAGGAAGGTACACATGCCGAGGAAGAAGGCCAAAGCCATGTTCTCGACGAAGATCGCCCTGACCATCAGGCTGATGTAATGTTCGATCATGATTACATGGCCTCCTTGAGGGACCGGGTCTGCGGCTTCATCTTGAAGTCTTCTTCCTCGATCTGGCCTTTATCCCAGGTACGCAGAATCCAGATGGTAAAGCCGATGATGAAGAAGGCCGACGGCGGCAACAGCAACATGCCGTTGGGTTGATACCAACCACCATTGTTCACCGATTGCAGAATCTCGAAGCCCAGCAAGGTGCCGGCACCAAACAACTCACGAATGACCGCAACCACGATCAGAATAAAGCTGTAACCGAGACCATTACCTACACCGTCCAGGAAACTCATGTGCGGCGGGTTCTGCATGGCAAAGGCTTCCGCCCGGCCCATGACGATACAGTTGGTAATGATCAGACCAACGAATACCGACAACTGTCGACTGGTTTCATAGGCGTAGGCCTTGAGGATCTGATCCACCAGGATTACCAGCGACGCGATGATGACCATCTGTACGATCATGCGGATGGCACTGGGGATCTGGTTGCGAATCACCGAGATAAACAGGTTGGACAGGGCACATACGGCTGTCAAAGCCACACACATGACCAGGGTGACGCTCAGACTGGTAGTTACGGCCAGTGCTGAACAAATACCCAATACCTGCAGGGCAATCGGGTTGTTACTGAAAATGGGCTCGAAGAGCACCTGCTTGGCGCTTGCTTTAGCCATGATTAAGCCTCCCCGTCACTGAGGTTATTCAGGAATGGACGGAAGCCTTGCTCGCCCATCCAGAAGCGCACCAGGTCTTCAACCCCGCGTGCGGTCAAAGTGGCACCAGCCAGACCGTCTACTGCATAGTCGGCTTGCGGACTTCCACGGTCCACGCCGCCTTTGACAACACGAGTTGCGACATTGCCATCCTCGTCAAATACCAGATTGCCTTCCCACTGCTGCTTCCAGTTAGGGTTATCCACCTCACCACCCAGACCGGGAGTTTCAGCATGCTGGTAAAAGCCCAGACCTACAATGGTATTGAGGTCACCCTCAAGGGCGATAAAGCCATACAGCGTTGACCACAAACCAGCACCATAAATTGGCAGGATCAAGGTCTCAATACCACCATCAGAACTCTCCACCATGTAAACAGTAGTGAAGTGCTCGCGACGGCGAATATTGGCAATATCATCACCATCAGCAAGGCGCTTTGACAGATCAGGATCACTGGCAGCACGCTGGGCATCAAATGTCAGCGCATCGTGCTCGTCACTGAAGCGACCAGAACGCAAATCAACCAGGCGCGGCGTGATGTTGGCAAACTGCTCTTCAATACTAACACCCGGTTGCAGCAGACCGGCAATGGACAAGATATTGCGCTGCTTATCCAGCAACGCGTTCTGGATTTGCGCTGGTCGCAAAGAGACTGCTGCAGTCGATACCACAACAGAGCAAACCAGGCAGACCAGGAAGGCGACGGTAACCGTTCGCCCGATGGATTCTCTCTTAGCTGACATGGCGTGCAATCCTCCGGTTGATATTGCCCTGAACGATAAAGTGGTCAATCAGCGGAGCAAACAGGTTGGCAAACAGAATCGCCAGCATAATACCTTCAGGGAAGGCGGGGTTGATCACTCGTATAAGCACAGTCATCAGACCAATCAAGATACCGTAATACCATTTCCCTCGATTAGTCAGTGACGCGGATACCGGGTCAGTGGCCATGTAGACCAGGCCGAAAGCAAAGCCACCCAGCGTCAGAT
>SKFV01000022.1 GCA_007117785.1 Pseudomonas sp. | reverse complement strand
TGTAGACTCCGCCTGCACAAAGGTACAGGCGAGGGTCGGGGGGTTACAGGCGCTGGCGTATCGCCGCCACGCACTGGGCGATGGCATTGGTGTCCGCGGTCGCTACGGACAGGCAGTGTTGTTGTTCTGAACTGCTCAAGGTTTCCAGGCTGTCAAGCTGATGGCGCACTATGGCAATGTCGGCATCCGAGGGGTCGCTGCCGGCGCGCTGGCGTTGCTGCAACCAGCTCTCTATGGTTTCCAGGGGGGCTTCACAGTGCAGGATCAGGCAGGCTGCACTTTGGTTTTCAACGGCCTGGCAAATCAGTGTGCGCTGCTGCTGTTTGAGATGGGTGGCGTCGACGATCAGCGGATAACCGGCGGCCAGCACATGTCCGGCCAGGCTGGCCAGCCGCTGATAGGTTTGCAGGTTACGCTCCTGGCTATACAAGCCGGAATCGATGGTGCCGGCACCTTCACTGCCAAACAGGCGTTTGCGTTCAATATCTGAGCGCAGGCGAATGGCTCCGAGTTGCTCGACCAGCGCCATTGACAAGGTACTTTTGCCACTGCCGGATACCCCATGGGTAAGCATGCCGATGCGAGCTGGAATCTCGGTGTAGGTCTCGGCCAGGTTGGCATAACTGTGGTAGCGGGCCAGCACCTGCTCGCGTTCATCGGGACTGACGTTGTCCTGGGTCAGGCGCAGCAGAGCGACCTTGGCGCGCACCATAGCCCGGAAGGCCTTGTAGTAATTGAGCACTTCCAGACCAGCGTAGTCACCACTGAACTCCAGGTAGCCATTGACGAAGCGGTTGGCCAGTGCGTGCAGGCCTCGGTCTTCCAGATCCATCGCCATAAAAGCAACATCGCTCATGACATCGATCCAGCGGAAGGCTTCATTGAACTCAATGCAGTCAAATAGGGTCACTTGTCCGTCAATCAGCGTGACGTTATCCAGATAAATGTCGCCGTGGCACTCGCGGACAAAGCCTTCGGCCTTGCGTTGGGCGAACTGTGGTACCAGGCGCGCATGGGTTGTGTGGGCCCACTGCTCAAGCTGGTCGAGTTGTGTCAGAGCGGCAGGGTCGTCGATCAGGCTGCGGATATGACTAAAGTTTTCAGCTACGGGCAGGTGCAGGGCATCAGGCTCACCCCAGGGTGAGTCCGGGGTGGCACGGTCGATGCGCTGATGGAAGTCAGCGAGGCGGGCTGCCAATTCGTCGATATGCTGGGTGTTTAGTTGCCCGGCCGTTTGCAGGTTGCCAAGCAAATCCTGCTGGCGGAATTGACGGGTTTTGACCATGTATTCGATGATCTCGCCGTCTCCGTTCAGGTTTGGTTTATCAACTGATCCGTAGACGGGAACCAAGTCAAGATACAGATCGGGTGCCAGCCGGCGGTTGAGGCGCAGTTCTTCAGCGCAGAAATGTGCTCGCTGCTCCAGACTGGAATAGTCAAGAAAGCCGAAGTTGACCGGTTTCTTGATTTTGTAGACGTAGTCGCCGGTCAGCAATACCCAGGAGATGTGGGTTTCCATCAGGGTAAAGCCGGAAATCGGGTGATCAAACAGGGTCGGGTTTTGCAGGGCGTTCAGCAGGGTAGTGCTCACGGGATGTCCTTGGTCTGAATAACTGAGAAAACAGCAGGCTGGCCGCGCCAAGTGCGGGCCAAGCCGGTAACATAGAGAGTAACAGATTCATGGCCGCAGGCAGTGCGCGGTCCAGGACAAATCAAGAGCAGGTTATGGCAAAAAAACGCAGGAAGAGTGGTAAGCAGTCACGTCGATGGGTGCGCTGGACAGGCTTGTTGGCGCTCAAGCTGGGTCTGGTCGGGCTGGTTGTGTTTATCGGCCTGGTGGTCTACCTGGATGCCATTGTGCAGGAAAAATTTTCTGGCCAGCGCTGGGCTGTGCCGGCACAGGTGTTCGCCCGGCCGTTGGAATTGTTCGTCGGCCAGGGACTGAATCGGGATGAGTTTGTCGAAGAGCTGACAGCGCTGGGCTACCGTAATCAGACTGCTGCGCGATCCCCCGGTCAGTATGCTGCCAGTGCGCAGCGGGTCGACCTGCATACCCGGGGCTTTCAGTTTTTTGAGGGCGTAGAGCCGGCACGCTCGTTGAGTGTCCATTTTCAGGGTAATCAGATCAGTGCGCTGAGTGGTCCCGACGACCCTGTGATGGCTCGCCTGGAACCCCTGGTGATTGGCGGTATTTATCCGGCGCACAATGAAGATCGAATCCTGGTGCGGCTGGACCAGACGCCACCCTATCTGGTTGATGCGTTGCTGGCGGTCGAGGATCGGGAGTTTTTTCAGCACTTCGGTATTTCGCTCAAAGGCATAACGCGGGCCTTCTTTGTCAATCTCAGGGCCGGTGGTGTGGTACAGGGCGGCAGTACTCTGACGCAGCAGCTGGTCAAGAACTTCTTCCTGACCAGCGACCGCAGCCTGGTTCGCAAGGGGAACGAGGCCATTATGGCGGTACTGCTGGAACGGCATTACCCCAAGGAAGAGATCCTTGAGGCCTATCTCAACGAAGTCTTTCTGGGTCAGGACGGCCGTCGCGCTGTGCATGGCTTCGGACTTGCCAGTCAATACTACTTCGCCCAGCCCTTGCACGAACTGGAGCTGCATCAAGTCGCCTTGCTGGTGGCCATGGTCAAGGGTCCTTCCATGTATAACCCGCGGCGCCATGTACAGCGGGCTCAGGCGAGACGTGATCTGGTGATTAACATGCTGGCCGAACAGCAAGTGATCAGCGCGGAGCAAGCCGAGCGGGCCCGAGCCAAGCCGCTGGATGTGGTGCAGCGCGGGCGGCTGGCGGATTCCAGTTTTCCAGCCTTTATGGATCTGGTACGCCGCCAGTTGCGTGAGGATTATCGCGACGAAGACTTGACCAGTGAAGGCCTCCGCATTTTTACCAGCTTTGATCCCTTGATTCAGAACAAGGCGGAAAAGGCGGTGCAGTCTACCCTTGAACGCCTGAACCTGGCGCAACCCGATGCCGGTTTGGAGTCAGCCATGGTAGTCACTGCGGCGCAAACGGGCGAAGTGATGGCGCTGGTCGGTGGCAGCAACCCGCGCTTTTCCGGTTTCAATCGTGCTCTGGATGCGTCGCGCCCGGTAGGTTCATTGATCAAGCCGGCAATTTATCTGACTGCGCTGGAGCGGGCGGATCGCTATTCACTGGTCAGCCCGGTTGAGGATTCACCGATCACTCTGGAAGCCGAGCCGGGGCGTACCTGGTCGCCACAGAACTACAGCCGGGAAAGTCATGGCGTGGTGCCTTTGCACGAAGCGCTGAGTCGATCCTATAACCAGGCCGCGGTTCGTCTGGGTGTCGAGTTGGGTGTTCCTGAGGTGCTGCGCACTGTAGAGCGTCTGGGTGTCGAGCACAGTTGGCGGCCATTTCCGTCGATGTTGCTGGGTTCGGGCGGTATGACGCCGGTGCAAGTGGCGGATATGTATCAGACGATGGCTAATGGCGGGTACAATACGCCGCTGCGTGGCATCCGTAATGTATTGACCGCAGATGGTGAACCGCTGAGGCGCTATCCCTACGAAGTGCAGCAACGCTTTGATCAAGCCAGTATCTATTTGATTCAGGATGCCTTGAGTCGGGTGATGACCGAAGGCACTGGGCGTTCGGCCTATAACCAGTTGCCGGCGAATTTGCGGGTTGCGGGCAAGACCGGCACCACCAATGACCTGCGTGACAGCTGGTTTGCTGGCTTTTCTGATGATCTGGTTGCGGTGTCCTGGGTTGGTCGCGACGACAATGCTGCAACCCGGTTGACTGGGGCGACAGGCGCCCTGCAGGTCTGGAGTCAGTTCATGCGCGACGCCAGGCCACGCAGCCTGTCGAGCGTGCCGCCGTCTACCGTGCGCATGGCCTGGGTTGATCCGCTGACCGGTCAAGGTAGTGATGAAAGTTGCCCCGGAGCCAAGCAGGTAGCCTTTCGTGCCGGCTATGAGCCGCTACCGGGGCCGGGGTGTCAGCCGGTGTTGCCGGAAACTGAGCGCTATGAGGACGAGCCTGACCGTGAGCGCCAAAGGAACCAGGGCGGCCAAGGCAGCAATGAGGGTTTGCTGGATCGAATTCGCGCTTGGTGGTAGTGATGCCAGGCGGACATGCTAACGAGGATTGAGTGATGTTGAAGCGAACAGGTTGGATGATTGCCGCAGCCGTGCTGGTGACGGGCTGCGCGGGAACCGGAGGCTCTATTCCGGTAGTGGATTCTGGTCGCAGCGTGTCTAATGATGACCGTCCCGGCTTGCCCCCGGCAGCACCAACTCCTTCGCAACGTGACCCTGTCGTGGTGTTGGTGCCGGATGGTGCCGGTGGATCGCGGCCGGTCGAATCCTGGCCAGTTGAGTCATCTGATTTGGAGCAACCACGCAGCGAGCCGAGCCGCCCGACGCCTTCCGGTGGTTCGGCCCTGCAAGTCGACGAACAGCTGGATGGGCCGGTACTGGCGCTGCTGACGTCGGCCCGCCAGCAGGAAGGGCAGGGTGACCTGAATGCTGCTTCTGCCAGTCTGGAGCGCGCCATGCGCATTGCTCCGCGCGAGCCGCAGGTGCTGCATCAATTGGCACAGGTACGCCTGGCTCAGGGTGATGCGGCGCAGGCCGAGCAGTTGGCCCAACGCGGTTTGAGTTATGCAGACGGTCGGCCGGCATTGCGGGCCAGTCTGTGGCAGTTGATTGCTGAAGCACGGGAAGAGCAGGGCAATCGCTCGGGCGCCGAGCAAGCGCGCGAACGGGCGCGCGTGGTGCTCTGAGATGAGCCCGCAGCGGCAACAACTGTGTCAGCAACTGCTGCAGCTGGAACAGGCCTTGCGGCAGTTGGGGTTGTGGTCGAGCCAGGCGCCGGAGTCGGGGGCCATGGCCAGCGAGGCCCCTTTTTGTGCCGACACCCTGGCCTTTGAACAATGGTTGCAGTGGATGTTTTTGCCGCGTATGCAGCAGATGCTGGAACAGGATCATCCGTTACCTGAACGCTGCGGGCTCCTGCCGATGGGTGAGCAAGGCCTGCTGCATCTTGGGCGGCGACGGGTCGAGCTGCTGCACTTACTCGAGCAGATCGACCATCTGGTTCAGTCTGCGCAATAAGTTTCAAGATCGCTGCGTGTCTCGGCAATCATCTGTTGACGCTGATCTTCCCCCATGACTTCCAGCTCGCCATCATCATTGGTAAAGCGCAGGCGCGGATTGTTCTGCAGGGTTTGCAGGCGTTGTTCCAGCTCGCGGCACTGCTCTTCTCGTTGTGCTTGGCGTTCACGCTGGGCCTGACGGTCTTCATCCGAGAGGCCACGGCTGCGTTCATCGCTTTCAGAGCGTACTTCCGGTTGACGCAGTTGCCCGCCGGGCGGTGGCGCAGTGCGCTGCTGAACACGTTCATAGGCGCGGTCGGAGGGCGGGTTTTGACCGAACTGAGCAACACCATTGTCATCGACCCAACGGTACATTTGAGAGGCCACGACACTGGCGCTGAACAGGCACAGAGTGATAGCAACAAGCAGGGTGCGCATAGGTTGTCCTTTCCTTTTATCGAGCTGCAGTGGCTCAACTATAGCGAAAAGCACGCCAATGCGCATATAGAGACGTGCTTTTGTCTTACTTGACTTGACTTGTGTGCCTTGAGTGTAAACAATTCGTGGTTCACACAAGCATGGTCAGTCATGAGTTAACCGCTCAGATGATCATGCTGATTGCTCAATCCAGGAGGTGCCACCCGCTTGCTCCTGGCCTGGCACCCGCACGCGCTACCTCGCGCAGGGTGAGGCGGTTCCAGCACCACAGGTCGACCGCCTCCAATGCATGAAGTCAAGCTGTTGCACTGGCGACTACCGTTGCTGGCTGCGCTGCCGAGCAGTAAAACAGGTATCCTGCTGTCTGCCCATGGCGGATGGCATGCTAGAGGTGATTCAAACGTGGAGCTTTTATCCGGCGCTGAGATGGTCGTCCGCTCATTGCGTGACGAGGGTGTTAAATATATCTACGGGTACCCCGGTGGTGCTCTTTTGCATGTCTATGATGCGATTTTTCGCCAAGACGAGGTTGAGCACATTCTGGTCCGCCACGAGCAGGCGGCTGCCCATATGGCCGATGGCTATGCGCGTGCATCGGGCAAGGCGGGTGTTGTTCTGGTGACCTCGGGTCCCGGTGCAACCAATACCATCACCGGTATTGCCACGGCCTACATGGATTCCATTCCTATGGTTGTGCTGTCCGGTCAGGTGGCAAGCAACATGGTCGGTACGGATGCCTTCCAGGAAACAGACATGGTCGGTATTTCGCGTCCGATCGTGAAGCACAGCTTCATGATCAAGGACCCGCGGGAAATTCCGGAGGTCATCAAGAAGGCTTTCTATATCGCCCAGAGCGGTCGTCCGGGACCTGTGGTTGTGGATATCCCCAAGGACATGACCAACCCGGCCGAGAAGTTCGAGTACAGCTACCCGAAGAAGGTCAAGCTGCGCTCCTATAATCCGGCAATGCGGGGTCACTCCGGCCAGATTCGCAAGGCGCTCGAGCTGCTGGCTGACGCCAAGCGCCCGGTTATCTATACCGGTGGCGGGGTTGTTCTCGGCGGCGCTTCCGCGCAATTGACCGAGCTGGTTCGCGAGCTGGGTGTACCGGTTACCAATACATTGATGGGGCTCGGTGCCTATCCGGGCACTGATCCCCAATTTATCGGCTGGCTCGGCATGCACGGCAGCTACACAGCCAACGTGAGTATGCATCACAGTGATGTGATTCTCTGCGTAGGTGCCCGTTTCGATGACCGGGTTATCAATGGTGCTAGCAAGTTCTGCCCGAACGCCAAGGTCATCCATGTTGATATCGATCCGGCGTCTATTTCCAAGACCATTCGTGCTGATGTGCCCATTGTGGGTCCGGTTGATAGCGTGCTGACCGAAATGGTTGCCATGCTCAAAGAGCACAACCTGCGCCCCGCCAAGGAAGCATTGGCCAGTTGGTGGAAGCAGATCGGTGAGTGGCGTGGCGAGGGTCGGATGTTCCCTTACGACGAGGGTGACGGGTCCATCATCAAGCCACAGAAAGTTATTGAAACGCTGTGGGAGGTCACCAAGGGTGATGCCTATGTGACCTCGGATGTGGGTCAGCACCAGATGTTTGCGGCCCAGTATTACCCCTTTGACAAGCCGAATCGCTGGATCAACTCCGGTGGTCTGGGCACCATGGGCTTTGGTTTGCCGGCGGCCATGGGCGTCAAGCTGCACTATCCTGACGCCGACGTGGTGTGTGTGACCGGCGAAGGCAGTATCCAGATGAACATTCAGGAGCTGTCGACCTGTCTGCAATATAATCTGCCGGTCAAGATCATTACCCTGAACAACCAGGCGCTGGGTATGGTTCGTCAGTGGCAAGACATGCAGTACGGTAGTCGCCATTCGCATTCCTACATGGAGTCTTTGCCGGATTTCGTCAAGCTGGCCGAATCCTATGGTCATGTGGGTATTCGCGTGGAAAAGCTGGAAGACCTCAAGCCTGCCATGGAGCGTGCTTTCGCCAGTCGCGATCAGCTGGTCTTCATGGATATTCGCGTCGACAATTCCGAGCACGTCTATCCGATGCAGATCAAGGACGGCTCCATGCGTGATATGTGGCTGAGCAAGACGGAGCGCACCTGATGAGACACATTATTTCCGTACTGCTGGAAAACGAGCCGGGCGCGCTATCCCGGGTTGTCGGGCTTTTTTCCCAGCGTAACTACAACATCGAAACGCTGACTGTAGCCCCGACTGAAGATCCAACATTGTCGCGGCTGACACTGACCACAATCGGGCATGACGAAGTGATCGAGCAGATCACCAAGAACCTGAACAAATTGATCGAGGTGGTCAAGCTGGTCAATCTGTCTGAGGGTAGTCACATCGAGCGCGAGCTGATGTTGGTCAAGGTCAAGGCAACCGGCGCTCAGCGCGCCGAGGTCAAGCGCAC
>SKFV01000091.1 GCA_007117785.1 Pseudomonas sp. | reverse complement strand
TGGATCGTCTGCTGCAGGATATGCGTGAACTGCGCAGTAGTGAGCAGCAAGCCATGCAGAGCCGTGAGCAGGCGTTTATTGCCGAACGTGATCAACGACAGGCTCGCTTGCAGCGGGCTGAGGCCGAACTGGCTGAACTGGAAGCCGAGGCTGAAGCCTTGCGCCAGGCCTTTGATGAGCTGGATACTGCCCTGGCAGCGAGTGAAGAAGAGCTGACCCAGCGCAGCGGTAACCTGGGCGAGCTGTTTGGTGTGGTGCGCCAGAGCGCGGCAGATACCCGCAGCCAGTGGCAGGATTCGCTGATCAATGTCCAGTTCCCCGAGCGACTGGCAACCCTGGAGCACCTGGCGGAAAGCCGCCGCGTACCTACCGCCGAAGCGCTGGAGGATTTCTGGCTGCTGCTGCAGGAAGACATGACGGCCAGTGCGCGTATTGCCCGCATCACGGCGCCCGTTGTCGGCGCTGATGGCCAGCAGCGCGATGCCGAGGTGGTCCATATCGGCCCCTTTATGGCTCTGCATGACGGCCAATACCTGAACTACAGTGCCGAAGCCAGTCAGTTCGAGGTGCTCCAGCGGCAACCGGGCGGGCGAGGGTTGATCAGTGAGTTTGTTGCCCCGCGCACCGACCTGGCCGATCTCCAGGTGGATGTGACCCGGGGCAACCTGTTGAGCCAGCTGCAGCGTACCCCCAGCCTGCTTGATCGCGTTCAGCAAGGTGGTCTGGTGGGCTATGTGATTGTCCTGCTGGGTGTATTCGGCGTGCTGCTGGCGCTGGCGCGGCTGATCTGGCTGCAGCGCATCCAGCACAAGGTCAATCGGCAGGTGGCCGACCTGGACCACTTGCAGTCGGATAACCCCTTGGGCCGGGTACTTGGGGTAATCGGCAGCCAGCCGCGTCTGGAACAGCTGGATACTCTGGAGCTGAAACTGGATGAGGCGATTCTCAAGGAAACCCCGGCGCTGGAGCGCTGGCAGGGGCTGATCAAGCTGCTGGCTGCCGTTGCACCCCTGCTCGGCTTGCTGGGGACGGTGACCGGCATGATTGCCACCTTCCAGGCGATCACCCTGTTTGGTACCGGTGATCCACAGTTGATGGCCGGCGGGATTTCCCAGGCGCTGGTGACCACTGTGCTGGGGCTGATTGCAGCGATTCCCTTGCTGTTCATGCATGCGCTGGTGGCTGCCCGCAGCAAGTCACTGGTGCAGTTGCTGGAACAACAGAGTGCCGGCCTGATTGCCTTGCACCTGGGCGAGGAGCGCCAGCGTGAGTGATGGGCTCTGGTTGCTGCGCGACTTTCTGGACAGTGGCGGTTGGGTGCTGTGGAGCATCTTGATCGTCACCGTCCTGCTTTGGACGCTGATGCTGGAACGCCTGTGGTTTCTGGCCCGGGTGTTTCCACGGCAGTCCGGGCAATGGCAGCAGCGCTGGCAGGCACGCAGTGATCGCAGCAGTCGCGCGGCGCGGCAGATACGTGCTGCCTGGCTGGCCCAAGCGCAACAGGCGCTGGGCCGTTACCTGCCACTGGTGCGCGTACTGATTGCGCTCTGCCCGCTGCTCGGCCTGCTGGGTACCGTCAGTGGCATGATTCAGGTATTCGATGTGCTGGCGCTCAGCGGCCAGGGCAACCCACGGGCGATGGCGGCCGGTGTGTCTCGGGCAACCATCCCGACCATGGCCGGGATGGTGATTGCCATCAGCGGCCTGTTTTGTCTGGCCCGGCTGGATCAACAGTCCCGGCGGGCCCTGCAGCGGTTGACTGACCGCCTGCGTTACAGCGAGGAGCGACCCCATGCGCATGCGCCGGCATAGCAGCAGCGATGAAGACACTGGTATCGATCTGACGCCGATGCTCGATGTGGTCTTCATCATGCTGATTTTCTTTATTGTCACCAGCTCCTTTATCCGTGAGTCGGGGATAACCGTAGAGTCGCCCTCGGCCAGCAGTGCCACGGAGCAGACCCGCGGCAATATCCTGATCGCGGTCAATCCGCAGGGCGAGATCTGGATTGATCGCCAGGCTGTGGATATCCGTGCCGTACGCGCTACCGTCGAGCGCCTACGGGTCGATCAGCCGGACAGCAGTGTAGTCGTTCAGGCGGATCAGGACGCGCGCAGCGGTCTGGTCATCCAGGTGATGGATCAGGTGCGGCTGGCCGGTGTGGCTGATGTCGCCCTGGCAGCGACGATCGAGCGCCGTTGATGCGCCTGTTGCTGAGTTTTATCGCTGCGCTCGGGGTCGCCCTTGGCCTGTTTGCGTTGATGCTGGCGCTGGTCAGTCCGCCACGGGATAACCGCCTGCCGGACGATGAGCTGGCCCGGGTCAGCTTTGTCCGCAGCCTGAGTGACACCGATACCGAGCGGCGCGAGCGCCAGCGACCTGAGCCGCCACCCCAGCCGCAGCCGCCACAAACCCCGCAACCGCCGCAACCACCTCAGGCCGAGGTGGCTCCCCAGGTGGAGCTCACTATCGCCTTGCCGCAATTACCCAGTGCGATCAGCCTGGACGCGGCACCGGTAGCGAGCAACCTGGAAATGGCCAGCCCGACAGCGCCGGCCGCCCCCGCACAGGATGGGCCGCCGGGTAGCAGTGAAGAGGTCACCCCGCTGGTAGAGATTCCGCCGAATTATCCCCAGCGCGCGCTGGCCGCCGGCATCGAAGGTGAGGTTACCCTGGCCTTTACCATTACCGCCGATGGGCGCGTGGACAATCTGCGCGTAGAGCATGCCGAGCCACCGGGAGTGTTCGACCGTGAGGCGCGGCGGGCAGCCATGCGCTGGCGCTTTGCACCGCGCCGGGAGGATGGTCAGGCGGTCGCACGGGAAGCGACTAAAACCCTGTACTTCCGTCTCGATGGAGGCCGCTGATGCGTCGTCTCTTGCTGTTGTTGTGCTTGCTGCCACTGGTCTCGCTGCAAGCGCAAACCCAGAGTGTGGATTCGGTGGTGTATCGCGCCCTGAACAACGCCCAGCAGGCGCAGGACGCGGGTGATCTGGCACAGGCGCAACTCACCTTGCGCGAGGCGCTGGCGTCAGCCCGGGAGGACTCACTGGAAGCGGCCCTGCTGCATCAGCGCCTCGGTTATCTGGCGATTGCCCGCGACGATTACCCGGCGGCCATCGCTGGCCTGCGTGCGGCGCTGGATAGTGGGCAGCTGGCCAATGAGGCCGCACGGCAGGACCAGCTCAATCTGGCGCAACTGTATCTGTTGCGCGAGCAAGCGCAGCCCGCCATCGAGTTGTTGCTGGCCGCGCGGCGTGAGGCACCGCTGCCCTTGTCCAGCAAACGCCTGCTGGTCCAGGCCTATATGCAGACCAGCGACTACCGTGCCGCCTTGCCATTGGCTGAAGCTGTGGTTGCCGCAGACGCCAGCGTCGAGGATACCTGGTATCAGTTGCTGGTCGGGCTCAATCACCGTTTGCAGCGCTACCCGGCGGCCGTGGACTGGCAACAGGTACTGGTGCGGCGCAACCCCGGCAGTATCGGTGCCTGGCGCCAATTGGCCGGGCTGCAAAGCATGGCCGGGCAACAGCAGGCTGCCGCTGCCAGCCTGCGCCTGGCTCGGGAGGCCGGGTTGAACCTGACGGAACAGGACATGGATAACCTGATTGCCCTGCAGGTACAGGCCGATGCCCCCTGGCAAGCGGCGCGGCTGACCGAAGAGCTTATGGCCGCCGATTTGCTGGCGCCTGGGCCGTCCCGGCAGCAGCAATTGGCTCAGCTGTGGCAGCAGGCGCGAGATCATGAGCGCGCCATGGCCGCCTGGACACAGGTGGCCGAAGCCAGTGGTCGCGCGGATCACTGGTTACAGCTGGCCGGGTTGCACCTTCAGCAAGCTGACTGGCCAGCGCTGATGGCCGCACTGGAACGGGCCGACGCCAATGCCAACAGCCGCCAACGGCAACAGATTGCTGCATGGCGCAGTTATGCACGCCAGCATATCGAGGCCGCAGAGTAAGGGTGGCGCGGGAATTCGCCGCGAAGCAGGGGATCAGTAAACGTAGGGCTCGACATCCGCCGCGCTGATACGATAGCCGGCATTGGCCAGCTCGCTTTCGACCAGATCGACCTGCATTTCACCACTGATCCAGAACGGCTGGTAGAGATCAGCCAGCGCGATGGCCTGCTGACTTTTTACATGGACGATCTGGTTGGAGGGCGGCGGCGGCACGTGAATGCAGGCGCCGAAGTAGGGCACCAGCAGGAACTCGTCAACCTTGCCTTCCGGGGTGATCCCCAGCGGAACGATATAGCCGGGCAGCTTGATGCGCTTGCCGTGCAGGTCCTCGACCACCGGGGCCATGGGCTCCATTTGCACGGCCGGATCACCGTATTCACCTTCCATCATGTCGGCCAGGTCGCTCATGCCGTGCATGGGCTCGGGCATGCCGATCATATGCTGGGCTTCGGGTGGCACCAGATCAAACCAGGTCAGTTCCTGCGCGGCAGCGACTGCCGGTTGCAGGGCCAGCAACATCAGGCTGATAACGGCACTGGCGCTAGATCGCCACATAACAAACCTCTCAGGTACGAATCGACAGGCCATCCACCAGGGATTGGCGGTATGCGCGCCAAGCCGGCACGCTGCCCATCAGAATACTGGCGAGCAGAATAGCGCCGAGCAGCTTGGCTTCATAGAGCCCCGGCGCACTGATACCGATATGGATACCATAATTGGACAATATCCAGGGCTGAGAAATTCCCAGCGCGATATACAACAATGCCAGGCCGAGCAGGATGCCGGCCAGCGCCAGGCTGGCCGCTTCCAACAGCAGCAGGCCAAAGATATGCCTTGGCTTGGCGCCCACCGAGCGCAGAATGGCCATCTCACGCCGCCGTTCATTCAGGCTGGTCAGAATGGCAGTGAGCATGCCGACCAGACCGGTGAGTACGACAAAGATGGACACAATAAAGAGCGCCTTTTCCGCTACCCCAAGCAGACTCCACAGTTCTTGTAGTGCCACGCCAGGCAGAATCGCCAGTAGTGGCTCGCCGCGGTGCTGGTTGACGTCGCGTTGCACGGCAAAGGTGCTGACGCGGTTTTCCAGCCCGACCAGCATGGCGGTAATCGCACTCGGCGTCAGGTCCAGTTCGCGGGCTTCTTCGGCGCTTATTCGGGCGCTGCCGCGCGCGGGCATGCCCTGTTGCCAGTCCACGTGCAGGGCTTCCATGCCTTCCAGGCTGATATGTACGGTGCGGTCGACCGGCGTGCCGGTACGCTCGAGAATTCCGCTGACAAAGAAGGGCTTGTCATCATGGTCGACAAAACTGACGGCCCCGGTGCCGTGGGCCAGCACTATCTTGTCGCCCAGATGGTAATTCAGTTCGCGGGCGATATCCGCACCCAGTACCGCATCATACAAATCATCAAAGGGCTCGCCCGCAGCAAAGTCGAGTTGCTGTTGGCGGCCGTAGCGGTAGCGTTCGAAGTAGGTCGAATTGGTGCCCATCACCGGGAAGCCGCGATGGGAGTCTCCGAGGGATATGGGGATGGTCCAGGCGACCCGCGGGTGATCGCTGACGAACTGGTAGCTTTCCCAGCGAATATTGTTGGTGGCATGGCCGATGCGAAAGACCGAATAGAGCAGTAACTGCACCGAGCCGGAACGGGCACCTACGATCAGGTCGGTGCCGGCGATGGTATTGGCAAAGCTGGCGCGGGCCTCGGTACGCACCTTTTCCACTGCCAGCAGCAAGGTCACACTGAGGGCAATGGCCAGTACCGTCAGCAGTGCGGTAAAACGGCGGTTGGCCAGGCTGCGTAAAGACAATGAGAGCAGATACATCAGATTGCCTCCGACGTCTGGGGCACGCGATTGAGTTGCGGCAGCGACAGGCTGCGATCAAACAGGCTTTCCAGCGCAGCATCATGACTGACAAGCAGCAGGCTGCTGCCGGCCTCGTCACAGGTACGGAACAGGAGTTGCAAAAAGGCTTCGCGACTATCGGCATCCAGTGCCGAGGTGGGCTCATCGGCAATCACCAACTCCGGGCTGCCGATCAGGGCACGGGCCGCAGCGACTCGCTGTTGCTGGCCGATCGACAGTTCGTTGACCGGGCGTGACAGCAGGGCAGCATCGTGCAGACCCAGATGGCCCAGCAGGGTCAATGCCGCCTGCTCAAGGGTGTCAGCCTTGGTCAGGGTGCGTTCGCGGCGCAGGCGAGAGAAACGGCAGGGCAGGACCACGTTCTCGACCACAGACAGATAGGGCAGCAGGTTGAACATCTGGAAAATATAGCCGGTATGGTCAGCGCGAAAGCGGTCCCGTCGAACCGAGGATAGCTGTGCCAGATCCTGGCCAAGCAGCTTGATCTGACCCGAAGCAGGCTGGTAAACGCCGCCCAGCAGGCCCAGTAGCGTGGTTTTGCCACTGCCGGAGGGGCCTTTGAGGAAGACCTTGTCGCCTGGCTGCAGGATCAATTGCTCGATATCCAGCAGGGTCGGCTGGCCGGGCCAGGCATAGGTGATATGCGTGAGCTCGATCACCGGTGTGGGCATGGACGGCTCCCTGGATAAGCGATGGAAAACAGACGAGCAGAGTAGCGGCTGCTACCCCGGCCAACAAGGGCCGGTTGCCCGGCCCTGTGGCTTCAGAAACGGATGCTGTTGTTGCTGGCGCTCAGCTCGCCACCCTGCTGGCCGCTGGGGGTAATGGCCTGCAGGATGACGGTTTCGGTACGCGGAAAGTGCTCGAACAGGCTCACTTCCACGGCACTCAAGGCATCCGGGTTGCTGCAGGTAAACTGGTACTGGGCGCTGAGATCGTTGTGCGCGTGCTCTTTGTCGCCATGCTTGTGGTCATGGTCATGGTCATGTTTGTGAGCGTGCTCATGCGACGTCTCGAGCGCGGCAAAGATCAGGCTCTCGAGCTTGACGTCATCCAGCGCACAACCCGCAGCGGATGGCAGGCTGACCACGCTATCGGCCTGACGCAAGGTATCCATCGCAGCCTTGGTAGTGGCTTTGTCGGCATCGCTGCTGGGCAGGTATTCAAAGCCAAGGATATTGTCAGCCGGGCTGTCCAGTTCGACAGCCAGGATGGCACCATCGAGCACCAGATTAAGACTGGCGACACCATGAACATGGGCACCCAGGCTATCGCCGTGATCGTGTTTATGGTCATGCTGATGCTTGTCGTGACCATGGTCATGTTTTTTATGTTCATGGTCATGGTCGGAATGGGCATGCAGGGCAAACGCCAGACTGGTCAAGAGTCCACTGGCAATCAGGGGCAGTACGCGCATGGTGCTTCCTCGCGATTGGTTCAGGATTTCCTGATGTTATCTTATAACTTTTCTGCCAGCCAGTGCCTTACCGGCACCGACTGATCAATACAGTGCCTGGTAGAGTTTGCGTCGATAGTTGATGGTAAGCGGGTGGTCATTGCCGAGCAGATCGAAGACTTCCAGCAGAGTCCGCTGCGGACTGTTGTCCGCGTAGCCGCGATCCTGTTGCAGCAGTGTCAGCAGCCGTGGCAGCGCCTGTTCCGGTTGTTGCGCCGCCAGATCAAGAATCGCCAGTTGATACTGTGCTTCGCTGTCAGCCGTCTCGCTTGCCAAGCGCTGCTCCAGCGCTGCGCGGGATGGCAGGTCAAGCGCCTGTTGGCGGAAATTGATTTGCGCCTTGATGCCATTGATCGCCTGGCGGTTGGCATCCTTGTTATCGAGCCGGGAAAGCGCTTCGGTTGCCGCAGTGAATTCATCCTGCGAGGCCAGTGCGCTGGCCAGCAGCAGCCAGAGGCGGTCGTCGGGTGTATCGCTGAGGGCCTGTTGCAACAAGGCGGTGGCGGCCGACAGGTCGCCCGCTGCAATCAGGGCCTCCGCCTGAGCGCCGATATCGGTGGCTTCGCTGTCAATCACCGGGGCACTGACATGGGGCGCGAGCAGTTCTCGAATGGCACTTTCCGGTTGAGCGCCATTGAAACCCTCGACGGGTTGACCGTCCTTGAACAGCACCAC
>SKFV01000369.1 GCA_007117785.1 Pseudomonas sp. | reverse complement strand
TTTTTGTTGTGCAGAAAAAGACCTGTCCGGGGAAGCAATATATTTCAGCGCTGTAACAAAGCTGTCACATCCCGTCGTTAGTCTCTGCTGCATCGTGGCAGAGACCTGTGAGTAGCCGATTATGACTGACTTGACCAGAACCATGGCAGAGAGTGCGCCAGCCCCCTCTTTGCTTCCGAATGCCGAGGCGCGGCAAAAGCTGCGCAAGCGGCGTGCCCGCAAGGACACCATGTCGCGCTGGGGGATAAGCACGGCAGGCTTTGGCGTGGTATTCGCCCTGGCGATGATTTTCGTCTATCTGTTTTATGAAGTCGCCCCGATTATTCGGGGTGCCACGGTAACGCCATTGGTCAGCCTCGAGTTGCCGGTTACTGAAGCAGAAACGCAAGCCTTGTTTATCGAGCGTTATGAAGAGCTCGGCTTCCAGTACACCAACGAGGGTCGGGCGACGTTTTTCCAGTTGAATGACGGCACGGTGCGTGCCGAACTGGATCTGGGTTTGCCCGAGGGTGCGCGTATCACCAGCTTCGCATCGGGTAATCCGAGTTCGCAGATTGTGGCCCAGGGTCTGGATAATGGCCAGGTACTGGTGGTCGAGCATGATTACGACCTGACCTTCCCTGAAGGTGTTCGTCATATTGCGCCCAAGTTCGTCTTCCCCCTTGGCGAAGAGCCGATTCAACTGGATGAGCAGGGCGCTGCCCTGACCCACCTGGCGATTGAGCGCCGGGTGCGTGGCCGCGCCGCCACCCTGATTGCCGGTATCACCGAGGACCAGCGCCTGTTGCTGGCGAATATTTCAACCCGCAGCAATATGATGACGGGTGAAACCACGGTGCAGACCAGTCGCTACACTTTACCGGCCGTTCCCGGCGAGCCAGTGAAAATGCTGCTGGATCAGCAACTGCGCAACCTGTTTGTCTCGGACAAGCAGGGTCGCATCCATTACTACGATGTCAGGGACCCGGCCAATGCGCGCCTGGTACAAACAGTGGATGCCGGCGATGGCAGCCCGATCACCGCGATCGAGTTCCTCAACGGCACCGTTTCCCTGATTGTCGGTACCGAGCGCGGCGAGCTGAGCCAGTGGTTCCTGGTCCGTGACGAGAACAACGAATACGAGCTGACCTTTGTACGCGACTTCCGCGCGCATGGGGCAGCCATCACCAGCCTGGCGGCGGAATACAACCGCAAGGGCTTTATTGCCGGTGATGCCGATGGTCAGGTTGGTATTCACTACGGTACTTCGGCGCGTACGCTGTACCTGAATCAGTTTGTCGATCAGCCGATCACCCAGGTGGCCATCTCGCCCCTGAACGGCCGGATACTGGCGAAAACGCCGGATGCGAAAATCCATGTCGCTGAAATCTGGAACCAACATCCGCAACTGTCCTTCAGTGCCTTGTGGAACAAGGTCTGGTACGAAGGTCGCAGCGAGCCGGAATATATCTGGCAGTCGTCATCGGCTTCGGATGAGTTCGAGTCCAAGTTCAGTCTGACGCCGCTGACCATAGGTACGCTCAAGGCGGCCTTCTACGCCATGCTGTTTGCCATGCCGCTGGCGATTGCCGGGGCTATCTATACCGCTTACTTCATGACGCCCAAGCTGCGTGGCTTCGTCAAACCCAGCATTGAAATCATGGAAGCCCTGCCAACGGTTATTCTCGGCTTTCTCGCCGGTTTGTGGCTGGCGCCCTTTGCCGAGGCCCATCTACCGGCGATATTCAGCATTCTATTGCTGCTGCCCGTGATGATGCTGCTGTTCGCCTGGCTGTGGTCAACGCTCCTGCCGGCTTCACTGCGTCGCTTTGTGCCGGATGGCTGGGAAGCAGCCCTGCTGGTGCCCATCATTATCGGTTTTGTCTGGTTCGCGGTGACCCTGAGTCCCTTTATCGAGATATGGTTCTTCGGCGGCAGCATGCGTCAGTGGTTTACCGATGTCGGCATTACCTATGACCAGCGCAACGCCCTGATTGTCGGCATTGCCATGGGTTTTGCCGTGATTCCGACCATCTTCTCGATTGCCGAAGATGCGGTGTTCACCGTGCCCAAGCACTTGACGCAGGGTTCACTGGCGCTCGGTGCCACGCGCTGGCAGACAGTCGTCGGTGTGGTACTGCCGACTGCCAGCCCGGGTATCTTCTCGGCGGTGATGATGGGCTTTGGTCGCGCGGTAGGGGAAACCATGATTGTGTTGATGGCGACGGGTAACAGCCCGGTGGTCAACTTCAACATCTTCGAGGGTATGCGCACCCTGTCGGCGAACATTGCCGTCGAATTGCCGGAAACCGCGGTCGGCTCCTCGCACTTCCGCGTGCTCTTCCTGGCCGCCCTCGTCCTGCTGGCGATGACTTTTATAGTCAATACCATCGCAGAAATCATCCGCCAGCGCCTGCGTGCGCGTTACAGCAGCCTGTAATCGGCCAATAGGGGAATATGATGAAATCCTGGTTTAGAAGTGGTGCCCCCTGGATCTGGCTGAATGCCGGTGCAGTGGCGGTTTGTATGATCATGGTGGTGGGTCTGCTCAGCCTGATTGCAGTGCGCGGTTTTGCGCACTTCTGGCCGGCTGATGTGGCCCAAGTTGAGGTCATTGACACGGACGGTAACCGGACCGAAATCCTCGGCGAAGTGGTGCGTTCCCAGACCATTCCGGCAGCTGTTGCCCGTGATGCCGGCTACATAGTGCCGGATGGGATTGAGCTGGTTACCCGGTACCTGTTCAAACAGGGTAACCGTGACCAGACCGGTCGCGATTTTGCCTGGTATACCGAGTTCGGCATGGGCGAGTTCAAGTACCCGGATAACGTCTGGGTCATCGAGCGCCGCGAATGGGGCAACTTCTATGGTTACCCGGTCAGCATGACCCGTGACGGTGAAGTGCTGAATGTCAGTGACAGCAATTTCTGGTCCGCGGTTCAGGACTCGGTCAGCCGCAGCGTGCGTTTGCATAATGATATCCGCGCCATCGAGCGGGGCGAGATCGGGCGCATCAACCGGGGTATCGAGCAGTTGCGCCTGGATCGACGCTCGCTGGACCTGCGCAATGTTGAAGGTGCCGAGCGCGAACAGGCTGAAGCCCGCATTGCCGAGATGAACGCCCAGCTGGACGCCGACTACGATGAGTTGCGCGCCGAACTGGACATACTCTATGCCAGTACCCAGCGTGACAGTTTGCGCATGCGCATGAATGACGGGCAGGAACTGGATATCAGCCTTGCCCATATTGTGCGCGTCTCGGCGCCCAATGCCATGAGTGTGCCTGCCAAGCTGGGGCAGTACTTTGTGCGCCTGGGCGAGTTTCTGACCCACGACCCGCGCGAAGCCAATACCGAGGGCGGCATTTTTCCGGCCATCTTCGGTACCGTGACCATGGTCTTCGTGATGTCGATCATCGTGACCCCGTTCGGTATCTTCGCGGCCATTTATTTGCGCGAATATGCCAAACAGGGACTGATGACGCGGATCATCCGGATCTCGGTCTATAACCTGGCCGGGGTGCCCTCGATCGTTTACGGGGTATTCGGCCTCGGCTTCTTTGTGTATTTCCTTGGTGGCAATATCGATCGCCTGTTCTACGAAGCCGCGCTGCCGTCCCCGACCTTCGGGACCCCGGGTCTGTTCTGGGCGTCCTTGACCCTGGCCCTGCTGACCCTGCCGATAGTAATCGTATCGACCGAAGAAGGTTTGGCGCGGATTCCCAGCACCATCCGTCAGGGTAGCCTGGCGCTGGGGGCAACCAAGTCTGAAACCCTGTGGAAAGTGGTTGTGCCGCTGGCAACCCCGGCGATGATGACCGGGATGATCCTGGCCATTGCCCGCGCGGCCGGTGAGGTGGCACCACTGATGCTGGTGGGTGTGGTCAAGCTGGCGCCAACGCTACCTATCGATGGTGAATTTCCCTTTATCCACCTGGAACGCAAGATCATGCACCTGGGCTTCCATATCTACGATGTCGGCTTCCAGAGCCCCAACGTAGAAGCGGCCCGCCCGCTGGTCTATGCCACTGCGCTGGTTCTGGTGTTGCTGATCATAGCTCTCAACCTGACAGCGATTTCGATCCGTAACCACTTGCGTGAACGCTACCGCAGCGCTTCCGACTAAGCGCACTGACGACAGGAATCCATCTTATGACTACCGAGAACTCCGATATGAACCAGTCCACACAAAGCCAGGTTTCCATGTCACCCAGCCAGGCGCTGGGGCACAAGGGCGAGATCTTGTCTTTGGCTAACGAGACGATCAAGATCGAGGTGAATAACCTTGAGCTGCACTACGGCAACGACAAGGCGCTGAACGGCATCAACCTGCGTATTCCGGAAAAGAAGGTCACCGCCTTTATCGGCCCGTCCGGCTGCGGCAAGTCGACTCTGTTGCGCTGCTTCAACCGCATGAATGACCTGGTGGACATCTGCCGCATCACCGGTGAGATCGTCATGGACGGTCAGAATATCTATGATCGAAACGTGGATGTGGCGGAACTGCGCCGCAGCGTGGGCATGGTTTTCCAGAAGCCGAACCCCTTCCCCAAGTCGATTTACGAGAACGTGGCTTATGGTTTGCGCCTGCAGGGTGTCAACTCCAAGCGCGAGCTGGATGAAGTCGTCGAGCGCTCGCTGCGCGCCGCGGCGCTCTGGGATGAGGTCAAGGATCGACTGGATGCCAACGCCTTCGGTATGTCCGGTGGCCAGCAGCAGCGTCTGGTGATTGCCCGTGCCATCGCCATCGAGCCGGAAGTGATCCTGCTGGATGAGCCGGCATCAGCCCTTGATCCGATTTCGACCCTGAAGATCGAAGAACTGATCAACGAGCTGAAGAACCAGTACACCATCGTCATCGTGACGCACAACATGCAGCAGGCAGCACGGGTGTCGGATTACACCGCCTTTATGTATATGGGTGATCTGATCGAGTATGGCGATACCAACACGCTGTTCACCAACCCGAGCAAGAAGCAGACTGAAGACTACATCACCGGCCGTTACGGCTAACCTTGAGGGGAATGCACCATGAACAAGGAAACTGAAGGTTTCAGCCACCATATTTCCCAGCAGTTCAATGCCGAACTCGAGGAAATCCGCACCCAGTTGCTGGAGATGGGCGGCCTGGTCGAGAAGCAGATAAATGACGCGGTGAGTGCACTGGTCAGTGGCGATGGTGAGCTGGCAGAAAAGGTGCGTGACAGTGATCAAGCGGTCAACCAGATGGAATTGCAGATTGACGAGGAATGCCTGCGTATTCTGGCCCGTCGCCAGCCGGCTGCCAGCGATTTGCGCCTGGTCATGAGCATCAACAAGATCATTGTTGATCTCGAGCGTATTGGTGATGAAGCCTCGAAAATTGCCAAGCGTGCCCTGCAGCTGGTCGATGAAGGCCAATCGCCGCGAGGTTATGTGGAATGCCGGCATATCGGCGCTCATGTACGCAAGATGGTGCAGGATTCACTGGATGCCTTTGCCCGTCTGGACAGCGACCTGGCCTTTGCCGTGGCGCGGGAAGACAAGATCGTCGATCAGGAATACAAGACCGCCATGCGCGAGCTGGTCACCTTCATGATGGAAGATCCCCGCTCGATCGGTCGCGTGCTCAACGTACTCTGGGTACTGCGCTCACTGGAGCGGGTAGGTGACCATGCGCGCAATATTGCCGAGCAGGTGATCTATCTGGTGATTGGTCGTGACGTACGTTACCAGGGCCTTAAGCAAATGGAAGCTCAGATAAGCGACGATACCGAGCAAAACTGATCTGCTTTTTCTTGTTACCGACTGTACTCAGGCAGCAGACATGCCGCCGTCAACGGACAGGCAGCTGCCGGTCACGTAAGAGGATGTATCTGACAGTAGCCAAAGAACGGCTGCTGTCACTTCGTCCGCCTGAGCAATTCTGTGCATGGGAACCCCAGCATCGTACAGATGATCGTCACCACCGGTAACTCGGTCAAAGCTTGGTGTCTTGGTTGGCCCGGGACATACTGCGTTAACCCGGATACCTGCTTTAGCGTAATCAAGTGCGGCGGCCTTGGTGGCACCTACCACGCCATGCTTGGCGGCAATGTAGTAGGCCGTGTCCGGCATTGCCTTGAGGCCAAAAATAGACGCGTTATTGACAATGGTGCCACCAGTGCCTTTTAGCATGGCTGCACTGGCATACTTCATCATGTACAAGATACCTTTAAGGTTGATGTCGATGATTTCTGAAATATCCTCGTCTGGTGTTTTGTGGACCGGATTGAAGTCGCGTTGCAGGCCTGCATTGTTGAACAGCGCATCCAGCTGGCCAAATCTATCCAGCGCAAACTCAACCAATGCTTTGCAATTGTTCGGATTGGCTACATCGCAGGAAAAAAGGCGGCTGTGCCTCCTGAGGCCTCAATTTCTTCAACCAATGCCTTGCCAGCAGTGATCGTCCGGTTACCTATCACTAGGTGTGCACCGTAGTGAGCTAGCTGGATACAGGTTTCACGGCCAATTCCACTTGCACCCCCGGTTACGATAACAACTTTATTATTGAATGCCTGATACATTGCAGATCCTTGAATGGGTGTATAGGTCACGATTGCAGGGCCAACTGCAATCGTGGAATAGCAGAGAAGAGTTACAGGCCGGTTTCTTCGCGGGTGCGGGTACAGCAGTCGATGATCGAATAGATGATGTTTTCAATCGGTTTGATCAGGTCATCAATCTTGCTTACGCCCATGCCGCCGAGGCCGTCACTGAACTCGTCAGGTACCGAGGTGTCTCCGATCCAGGGAAAGCCGACACGAACCAATGGAATGCCCAGTTTGTTGATTATGGCAGCGTCAGTCTGCCCACTGAGCATGGCAGCACCCGGGTAAGGTTTTCCTTCCTGGGCTTCCCAGGCACTGCGAGCGGACTGGACTATCCAGTGATCTTTCGGTGTATAGGATCCTGGGCAGGACCCGTACATTTCCCAATCGGCTTCAATGTCGGGATGCTTTGCCAGCAACTCGCGCATCATGCTGTCAAATTCAAAGCGTACTTCACCCATGGTCTGGTAGGGGTTGGTACGGACATCGAGATAGATTTCGGTCGTTGCCGCGGGAAACGCGGGCCTTTCTGGCCAGCCTGAGCGCACGGCTGCAATCCAGCCTTCAGGAGCAATTTGCTCGGTTTTGTGTTTTTCCGGAAACTCGCTGAGCCACTGTTCAATTTCCTGAATGACTACACTAGCCGGCACGATCGAACTTCTGAAGCCGGGTGTGCCTCGTGGAATGCCAGCATAGCCCAGGCTGCCCTTGACCTTGACCTTGAACCAGCACATGCCCGGATGCTCATGATATATGTCATACCAGGGCTTCATGATGATGCCGTAATCAGCAGTTACGCCATGCGTCAGCATGTAGCTGACGCCGCTGGACATACCAAAATTGTTGCGCTCAGGTACATACAGAGGCATGCCGCCACCTGCAAAAGCCAGTACCAGGTTACCTTTCAGCTGCACACCGGCGTCAACTACCGCGTTGACCGCCTCGGTCAGGCTGGCGACCATGGATTTCGGGTTGGATGCGCCCAGCCCGATTACCAGGTCGTCTCGATCGATGGAATGCGGCTTCATGTCATCACGAAGCCGGTCACCCACCATGGGCAGGTCGGCGTCGCTGCCTTCCAGGTGGGTGTCAATCGGAGCGTATAGCAACAATGTGCCGCCAGTGCCATCGCCGCGCAATTCACCAATGGCGTTGCCACTGGATTCGTTGACTGGCTGGTAGCGTGCCTGAAGTCCCGTATTGCGCATATAGGAAGCCATATACTCACTGGCTTCGCGCTCTGCTCCCGTAGGGCTGTGGATATCAACCAGAGAACGGTTCAGCTCACGCAGACGATCTTTGTTGATACTGGCACAGGCCTTTTTAAACCAGGCTTGTTGTTGCTCGTTAAAGTTATGTTGATCTGGCATCTTATTCTCCTGTTCTTACAGCCGACTGAAGTTTGTCCGCTATATC
>SKFV01000002.1 GCA_007117785.1 Pseudomonas sp. | reverse complement strand
TGGCAGCAATGCCCAGGGCAGCGGTGTCTTGCTTGGTGATGTAGCGCAACTGTTTACCCAGGGTAATATCGACTTTACTGAGAACAGTCTTGATCTGGCGATCAACGGTAATGGCTTCTTCGTAACCAGTCAGGACGGTGCGCTGAGTTACACGCGTGCTGGCTATTTCGGTACTGACCGAGAGGGTTTTATCACCAATAATTTCGGTGAGCGCCTGCAAGGTTTTGGTATCAACCCGGTTACTGGTCAGGTTAATCAGGGTGTACAGACCGATTTGCGGGTGGATACCCGTTCAGCCAACCCGCAGGCTACCACTGGCATCGAATCCACACTGAACCTGAATTCAACCAGTGTCCGGCCCGCGCCATGGCAGCAAGCGTTTGATGCCAATATTGCCGCCAACGCAGCAGATCCGGCAAACCCGACTGCGGCTGAAATTGATGCGGCCAAAGCAGCCGCTCAAGGCACCTTCGACCCGACCAATTCGGCCACCTATAACAGCTCTACTTCGGTCAATATTTATGACAGTCAGGGTAATCCGCACGTCTTGACCAAGTATTTCGTCAAGACAGACTCGAACGAGTGGAACATGTTTACCCTGATTGGCGGCCGACAGGTCAACCTGGATGGAGCGACTGACGGAGACGGTAATCTGCTGGGCAGTAACCTGTTGCCAACCGATCCGGCCTTTAACCCACAACCCTTCCAGCTCCAGTTCAACAGTGTCGGCGAGCTGGTCAGTGGTCGAGTCAGTGAACTCAATTTCTGGGAGCCTCTGGATCGAGCGGGGCAGCCTTCGGGCGCCGAATCGCCAGCAGGATTTAGTCTCGATTTGACCGGGTCAACCCAGTTTGCGTCCGGCTTCGGGGTAACTGCACTGTCTCAGGATGGCTTTACCACGGGTGAGCTGGCTGGGCTGGAAATCGATGACAACGGCCTGCTGGTAGCGCGATACACCAATGGCCAGACCAAGACTCAGGGGCAGGTAGTATTGGCGACCTTTGCCAACCAGCAAGGCTTGAACCCGTTGGGCAAGACCGCCTGGTCGCAGTCCGCTGCTTCTGGCGAGCCGGTGATTGGTGCGCCGGGTAGCGGGACGCTTGGTTCGATTCAGTCCGGTGCGCTGGAGCAGTCCAACGTGGACTTGTCCGAGCAGTTGATCAATATGATTGTGGCCCAGCGTAACTACCAGGCCAATGCGAAAACCATCCAGACTCAGGATACGGTCACCCAGACCATTATCAACTTGCGTTAATTCTCCCGATAACGCCGCCCACCCCGGGCGGCGTTTTTTTGTCAGTCACTTTACCGGTCGGCAGTTGTTTGCCGCCAGGCACCTCTGCCGCTTTTATTCGTTTTTATTAGCCTATAAAAATCAAGTTGTTATGGCTATTTTAAGGTGTTGGCACAGATTCTGCTTTATATCCATTGAGATCCCCAATTACGGCAAATTTTCGACGCCGCAGGAGTCCGCATGGATAAGTCGCTTTATATCTCGATGAGCGGGGCCAGCCAGAACATGCTCGGCCAGCGCGCGCACGCCAACAATCTGGCCAACGTAGCCACCACGGGCTTCCGCCGTGATTTCGAGCAGGCACGCTCCATGCCGGTCTATGGCGAAACCATGCCGACCCGCGCCTACGCCATGAGCGAGCGACCGGGGACTGATCTGTCATCCGGCAGCCTGATCCAGACCGGACGTGATCTGGATATCGCCGTTGAGCGTGATGGCTGGATTGCTGTGCAGGCACCTGATGGTACCGAAGCCTATACCCGCGCCGGCAGCCTGCATATCACCGAGTTCGGGCAACTGGTTACCAGTAGTGGTTTGCCAGTCCTGGGTAATGGTGGACCGGTGGCGATCCCGCCAGCAGACAAGATCGAGATCGGTGTCGACGGCACCATCAGCGTTCAGGCCCTCGGAGAAGGCCCCAACGTGCTGGCCGAGGTAGACCGTATCAAGCTGGTCAACCCTGAGCAGCAGAATATGGTCAAGGGGTTGGACGGCCTGATGCGCGTCGATGGTGAGTTGGAGCAGGAGCCAGACGGCAATGTACGCATCGTCACCGGCTTTCTGGAGGGCAGCAATGTCAATGCAGTGGAAGAAATGACCGCCATGTTGTCGCTGGCCCGGCAGTTTGAACTGCATATCAAGATGATGCGTACCGCAGAAGAGAATGCTCAGGTGACTGACCGTCTTCTGCAAATGAGTTAATCGGCGACTGTTCGTTGACGAACAGCGAGGAGAGGTGTGATGCACGCAGCACTGTGGGTCAGTAAGACTGGGTTGGCCGCCCAGGACAAAATGATGACGACCATTTCCAACAACCTGGCCAACGTCTCGACCACGGGTTTCAAGCGTGACCGCGCCGAGTTCGAGGATCTGTTGTATCAGATCAATCGGCAGCCAGGCGCGCAGAGCAGCCAGGATACCCAATTGCCTTCCGGTTTGCAGTTGGGTACCGGGGTCAAGGTGGTGGGTACCCAGAAGATCTTTACCCAGGGCTCGCTGCAGACCACAGAGCAGCCACTGGATATGGCGATCAATGGCCGCGGTTTCTTCCAGATCCTGACGCCCAATGGTGATATTGCCTATAGCCGTGACGGCAGCTTCCATCTGGATGCGGATGGTCAGATTGTCACCAGCACGGGTTATCCGCTGGAGCCGGGTATTGTGCTGCCCGATGACGTACAGACCTTCACCGTGGGTGAAGACGGTACCGTCAGCATCAGCGTGTTCGGTGATCCGGGTATCCAGCAGATCGGTAACATCCAGACTGCGGACTTCATCAACCCGGCGGGTTTGCAGGCGATTGGCGGCAACCTGTTTATCGAAACGGCCTCCAGTGGTGCGCCACAGGTTGGCAATCCGGGGCAGAACGGTCTTGGTCAGGTACTGCAGAACACCCTGGAAAACTCCAACGTCAGCGTGGTGGAAGAAATGGTCAATATGATCACTACCCAGCGCGCCTATGAAATGAACTCCAAGGTCATTTCCACCGCTGACCAGATGTTGCAATACATCAGTCAGACTCTCTAACGGAGTAAGCAGACCATGAATGCCCTGCGAATCACCGTCATCCTGTTCTCCATGCTGGCGCTCAGCGCCTGCATGCAGATGCCGCCAGTTCCGGATGATCCGGCCTATGCGCCGGTCTTGCCGCGTAACCCGTTGCCGCAGGAGATGAACAATGGTGCCATCTACCAGGCTGGTTTCGGTGTGAGCCTGTATGAAGACCGCAAGGCCCACCGTGTTGGCGATATCATCACCATTACCCTTAGCGAGCGCACAGCAGCGCGTAAACAGGCAGAAAACGAGATCAGCAAGAGCAGCAATGTCTCGATTGCCAACCCGACACTGGGTGGGCTCAATACGGGTGTTGATCTAGGGGTGAATATGTCCGGCAACCGGGGTTTCAATGGTGAGGCCGATGCCAACCAGAGCAACAGCCTGACGGGCTCGATCACGGTAACCGTGGCAGAGGTGTTGCCCAATGGCATCCTGCGCGTGCGTGGCGAGAAGTGGATCACCCTGAACAATGGTGATGAGCTGATTCGTATTTCCGGCCTGGTGCGTGGTGATGATGTTGGCCCGGACAATACCGTGCTGTCTACCCGGGTGGCCGATGCCCGTATTACCTATTCCGGCCGTGGTGCCTTTGCCAACGCCAGTCAGCCTGGCTGGTTGAGTCAGTTCTTCATGAGCCCGATGTGGCCCTTCTAACGGAGTAATGGATCATGCGACATCTCTGTCTGTTTCTCTGTTTGACCCTGCTGGCACCGCTGGCCATGGCCGAGCGCATCAAGGACATCGCCAGCATTGCCGGCGTGCGCAGCAACCAGCTGATCGGTTACGGCCTGGTGGTTGGTCTTGATGGTACCGGTGACCAGACCTCGCAGACGCCCTTTACCGTGCAGACCTTCAACAACATGTTGAGTGAGTTCGGTATTACCGTGCCGCCGGGTACGCGTATCCAGATGCGCAACGTAGCAGCGGTAGCCATTCATGCTGATCTGCCGCCCTTCGCCCAGCCAGGCCAGGCGATTGACATTACCGTGTCATCGATCGGTAACGCACAGAGTCTGCGCGGCGGGAGTCTGCTGATGACCCCGCTGAAAGGCGCTGATGGCCAGGTTTATGCGATGGCCCAAGGCAATATGGTGGTCGGTGGCTTTGGCGCTGAAGGCGCCGATGGCTCACGGATTACCGTCAACGTACCAAGTGTAGGCCGGATCCCCCGGGGGGCAACCGTAGAGCGGGCGGTACCCAGCCCCTTTACCAACAATGATCATCTGGTGTTCAACCTGCACCGGCATGACTTCACGACTGCCAAGCGGGTAGTGGATACCATCAACGAAACTTTTGGCCCGGATGTGGCGCAGGCGATTGATGGCGGTTCCATTCGCGTGCGTGCGCCGCTGGATCCGAATCATCGGGTGGATTACCTGTCGATGGTCGAGAATCTGCGGGTAGAGCAGGGCGCGGCTACCGCCCGGGTCATTATCAATTCACGCACCGGCACCATCGTTATCGGCCAGGACGTGCGGGTGCAGCCAGCTGCAGTCACCCATGGCGGCCTGAGTGTGACCATTACTGAAAACGTTGATGTGTCGCAGCCCGGTGCACCTTTTGCTGGGGGGCAGACAGTGGTTACGCCCAGTTCACAGATCGATATCGAAGAGGGTGACAGCCGTATGTTTGTGTTCAATCCCGGTGTGTCACTGGATGAAATTGTCCGTGCGGTCAACCAGGTCGGGGCTGCCCCCGGTGACCTGATGGCCATTCTTGAAGCGTTACGGCAAGCCGGTGCATTGAGCGCCGAGCTCGTGGTCATCTGAGCGGAGGCCATCATGAACATCAACAGCAACAGTCTCAACTACAACGACCTGGCGGCCATGCAGCAGCTGGGTACCGGGGACAAGGCGAACAGCGAAGGCAATATGCGCAAGGTAGCCGAGCAGTTCGAGTCGCTGTTTTTGAACATGATGGTCAAGAGCATGCGAGACGCCAACGCGGTATTTGGTGAGGATAACCCGCTGAATACCAACGCCACCCAGATGTACCAGGACATGTATGACAACCAGTTGACCATCCATATGTCAGAAAATCAGGGCGTTGGCCTGGCAGATGTGCTGATGCGTCAGCTATCGCCCAAGGCGGCTCCCGGACCGATTGCACAGGCAAACGCCTTGTCTGCGGCAGCGCCCAGTGGTGATCAGTCGGCCCTGCTCGCTCAGCGACGCCTGGCAATGGTCAGCCGCTATGCAGCTCTGCAGAACAATGAAGCACCGGCTGCCGGTAAAGCGGCTGAATCGCCGGCAGTACCGCTGGCCGAGCAGGTGCGTTCGCGCCGCCTGGCCAATCAGTCACCGAGCACTGCCCCGACGGAAACAATGGCCAAAACGAAATCCGGTATTGCCCGCTTTGACAGCCCGGAGCAGTTTGTCAGTACGCTGCTGCCAATGGCTGAAAAAGCCGCTCAGCGTCTTGGCGTTGAGCCCCGTTATCTGGTTGCCCAGGCAGCGCTGGAAACCGGCTGGGGGCGCTCCATGATCAAGGGCGCGGATGGTGGTAGCAGCCATAACCTGTTCGGTATCAAGTCCCATGGCGGCTGGCAGGGTGAAAAAGCCAGCACCATGACCCATGAATACCGTGATGGCCAGCGTGTGCAGGAGCGTGCCAGCTTCCGCAGCTATGCCAGCTTTGAACAGAGTTTTGAGGACTACGTTGATTTCCTGCATACCAACGGGCGCTATAAGCAGGCATTGACGCAAACCGCAAACCCGGACGCCTTCTTCCGTGAGCTGCAAAAAGCCGGTTACGCGACCGATCCGCAATACGCCCGCAAGGTGTCGCAGATCGCCCGCCAACTGGCCCCGGCCGCCGAGCAATTGGCGCAACAAGATAATGCTGCCGCAGCAGTAGCGGCGAGGGCCTGAGCATGGCTGATCTCTTCCGCGTCGGCTTGACCGGTTTGCGTACCGCGCAAACCAATCTGTCGGTTACCGGCCACAATATTTCCAACGTCAATACACCGGGTTACAGCCGCCAGACAGCCTCGCAAGCACCCAACCCGGCGGCGCAAACGGGTGCCGGCTTTATCGGCAAGGGCGCTGCCATTGTCGATATCCAGCGTGTCAGCAATCAGTTTCTGACCAATCAGCTGTGGTCCAGTACCAACCGCGATAGCGAGGTAAGGACTTTCCAGAGCCAGATTGAGGAGCTGAACAATCTGTTGGCTGGTGAGGCGACAGGGATTACGCCCGGCCTGCAAAAGGTCTTTGATGCTCTGCAAACAGCGGTGGAAGATCCGGCCAACCTGCCTGCACGACAACTGTTGCTGTCCGAGGCAGAGGGCCTGGCTGCCCGTTTCAATACTGTCCAGGAAACACTGACGACGCAGAATAATTTTATCGGCAAGCAAATGGGCACCATTACCGATCAAGTCAATCGACTGGCGTCTTCGGTGGCCAGATATAACGACTCCATCGGCAAGTCAGTGGCCAGTGGCGGCCAACCCAATGACCTGCTGGACTCGCGTGACGAAGCCATTCGCAAGCTGAATGAACTGATTGGGGTTACCGTTGTTGCCCAGGATGACAACACCCTCAACCTGTTTATCGGCACCGGGCAGCCGCTGGTAGTCGGTAATGATGCATCGAGCCTGCGCACTGTTCCGGGCCGCAGCGACCCCAGCCGGGTCGATATACAACTGGTCAGTGGTGGCTCGGCTCAGGATGTCACCGGACTGATCAGTGGCGGTGAGTTGGGTGGCCTGGTTCGCTACCGTACCGAGGTGCTGGACAACGCCCTGAACAGTGTCGGTCGTCTGGCTATTTCGGTGGCCGACCAGATCAACAGCCAGTTGGCTGAGGGTCTCGATCTCAACGGCAATGCCGGCGCGCCGCTATTTGGCGACATCAACAGCGATGCCAATGTGCAACTGCGCAGCCGCGCGCTGTCAGGCAATCAGGATGACAATGCCCAACTGAATGTGCGGATAGACAACAGCGCAGCACTGAATGCCTCCGACTATGAACTGACCTTCAGCTCGAATGAAAGCTTTACCGTCCGCCGGGTCAGCGATGGCAGTGTCAGTGGACCTTTTGATATCACCACGACACCGGTTATCGATGGTTTCAGTGTTGACCTGAACAACGGCACACTTGCTGCCGGTGACCGCTTTCTGCTGACGCCCACACGCTTTGGCTCGGCGGGTATCAATGTGCAAATGCAGCGCCCGGAAGAACTGGCTTTTACAGCACCGGCCAAGATTGATGCCAGTCTGGATAATCGGGGTACCGGTACCGTCCGTCAGCCGGATGTGACGGGACTTCCTCTCGGCTCGAATGTTGAGGCTATTGCCGGTGCTCTTGCTGGCGGTGTCAACGTTGTGTTTGATGGCACCAATCTCACCTTGCAGGATGATTCAGGTGCGGTAATTGATCCAGCTAATGGCACGATTAGCGTAATTCCTGGACCTGCTTATAATCCTGGCCAGCGCCAAACCCTGGAAATTGAAGTAAACGGCTTCACCTTCGCGACCCAAATCAGCGGGACCCCACTGACTAACGACAGCTTCGCCCTTCAGTTTAATGATGGCGTGGCCGATAACCGTAACGCGTTGAAAATTTCTGAGCTGCAAACGCGGGCAGTGCTTGGGCAAGGCAATGGTGACCGCGGTTTTTCACTGCTTGATGGCTATGGTGACCTGGTGCAGCGGGTCGGTACGGTGACGTCGCAAACGCGTACGGATGCGGAATCATCCGGAGCCATTCTCAAGCAGGCGACCAATAACCGCGATTCGGTCTCGGCAGTCAACCTGGATGAAGAAGCGACCAATTTGATCAAGTTCGAGCAATACTATAATGCATCGGCCCAGGTGATTCAGATTGCGCGCTCCGTGTTTGACACTTTAATCAACAGCATTCGCTGACGGGTAGCCACCATGCGTATCTCTACCAT
>SKFV01000118.1 GCA_007117785.1 Pseudomonas sp. | reverse complement strand
TCAATTGATGTAATTAATAGTGCTAATGTTTCTTCAATAGAAATTGAAGGTTATCCGGTTGTTGTTGCTAATGTGTACAAAAATGGACAATTGGTTGAGCAAGGATTAGGTGCTGATGAATTTCACGTTCCTTTATATTCAGCTTACGTTCAGCTAAATTCAACTCCAGCGCAATCAGTTTTAGATGCCTTTGTTGAGGGTCAAATTGTTTATCAAGGTACTAATTTAGCCAATGCTGTGTGGTCTGGTAAAATCCTTGCGATTGCAAATGATCGATTAAAGTTAAAATCACAGTCGGGTAATTTTAGTGCATCGGTTCAAATCAAACTTGATGGTAGCGCAGAAACAATTTTAGGTGCAGATCATGGCGATCTATTCCCAGACTTTTATGGCATTGAGTTTAATGCACCATTAGCTCAGGGCGATGAAGTTAAAGTTCAAGCTGTAGATTTAGTAAATGCAGTAAATGAATTGCAACTTGATATCGGCGAAGTTGAAACCTTAACAACCGCTGCATCTGATCTAACTTCTGCTGTAAACGAACACGATGCTGAGCTTGGTGATATTTCGGCTGCTGATATGAACACCACTGCAACAACGGTATCTGGCGCGATTCGTGAACACTCTGAGTATATCAATATTGACGGCCTCGACACAATCGCGAATACGTTGTCTGGCGCGGTGAACGAACTGCATAATGAAGTTAATAAAAAGATAAATGCATCTGATACCGCAGTCCAAACGCTTAATACAGATTTATTACTAACTTCTGGAAATGAAGTTGTATTCCCATCTGGATCTACATTAGACATTAGAGGTGGCTCACTACTTATTGGTGGCGGTGCAGGTTCAGAATTATCTTTTGATACTGCATTCTTAGCATTAACCGCACAGACTAACCTAAGAGGTTTATCCATTGTAAGAGATAATGAACCTAATGGTGAGTTGCGTTGGAACGAAACCAACCCTGGTCCAAGAGCTTGGCAGTTCATTGGGTTAAACGAAGCAAAAAATGCGCAGCTAATATCTGACGCAGTTACCTTCTATAACGCAAAAGATCTTTTATCTAATAGTAACCAACAAGGTATCAATGTAACCTGGAACGCAAGCAATGAAAGCTTTGACTTTAATGTTAATGATCCGGTAATCACTTTATCTGGCGATGTATCTGGTTCAGCAACAATGACTAATTTGTCAAATACGACAATTAGTGTTAACGTTAACGGTGTTCAACCTAACAGCGTAGCTTTAGGAACAGATACAACTGGAAATTATGTTGCAACAGCTTCAGGTACAGCAAATCAAGTTACGGTATCGGGTTCAGGAACACAAACTGCAGGAATTACAGTTGGTCTTGCACAAGATGTTACTATTCCTCGAGATTTAACTACTACACGTAATGCAAAGGTAGATGGCACATTAACCGTTGATGGGAATGTTACTTTAGGTAACTCTACAAGCGATACTGTGACTATTGCTGGCGACCTTATCGTACAAGGTGATCAAACAATATTAAACACTGCTACGCTTGAAGTAGAAGATACGCTAATTCTTGCAGGTAATCAGTTAACAGCTGAGCCTACTACTGGCGGATTTGGTATTGAGGTTGGACCAATCACTAACCCATCTGGCGTTGCGGGTAACGTAACTGGTGCTCATTCGATTGTATATAATTATGCAACTAATCGATGGGAAGCTGATGGCTCGCTTATTTTATCAGAAGCAACCCTTGGTAACCCAACCATTTCAGGGTTAACTTTTACGCCAAGCGATGATTTAGACTTTGATAGCGGTGCGGGTATTAGCCAGTCGACCGCAAAATCTGGATCGACGATTACTCATACAGTCACTAATACTGATCGCGGCTCATCTCAAAGCATATTTAAAAATGTTAAAGGCGATGCAGCTACCTTAGCAACTGCTTCTGTGAATGATGATACGCTTACAATTGCAGGCGGAACTTTTATTGATACAGTCGTATCTGATAAAACTATTACTATTAACCACGCAAATACATCAAGCCAAAATTCAGTGTCTAACACTGCCGGTACGGTTATTCAAAGTTTAACCCTCGACTCTAGAGGTCATTTAACTGATATTTCATCTACTGACCTAGATAATAGATATCCTCGTCATGACGGCACTAACGCAGAGGGAACTTGGGATATTGACATTTCAGGTAATGCTGCTACTGCAACGTTAGCAAATACGGCCGAAGCGGCTGCTACAGTCACCAACGGTGTTTATACTAATGCTAATAATATTTTAACTGGTGCTAATGAATTCAGAAATTCTGGTGGTATTTTAGTTTCTAACACATCTGCACGAGATAGCGTGATTATTAGAGGTCGGGCAGGAGGAACTAGCAGTCGGAGAGTAATATTAACGCCGGCATCATTAACTTCAAATCGAACGTTAACATTACCGAACGCTAGTGGAACCGTTGCTTTAACTGACGGAACCGGCGCGTCTGGAACTTGGGGTATTAACATTTCAGGCAATGCTGCTACTGCAACGTCAGCAACATCAGCTACTACTGCTACTGCAGCTACCACAGCAACACGATTAGCAACAGCAAGAACTATTGGCGGTGTATCATTCAATGGTACAGCTAATATCAACCTTCCAGGTGTTAACACTGCAGGTAACCAAAACACAACAGGCAATGCTGCCACTGCGACAAAATTAGCCACAGCAAGAACTATTGGCGGTGTATCATTCGATGGTAGTGCTAATATCAACCTTCCAGGTGTTAACACTGCAGGTAACCAAAACACAACTGGTCGGGCTGATACTGCAGTAAAGGCACAGCAAGTAAATAATACTAGAGACGAGGGGAGTTTACGATTTTGGTCAGGAACCCAGGCTCAATATAACCAGATATCGAGTAAATCCAACTTTACCTTATACTTTATTGTAGGTTAATATGATTAATATTTTAAGGGGCACAAGTGGTATAGCAAGAAGGGGTGGTACAATAAGTGCTTCCCGTTCGTCCCAAGGTTCTAGTAATACTAATGCTATACTTTCAAGTGGATCTAACTTTACTGCAACCATTTCTTCAAGCGGTGGGTTTGGTGTTACCGGAGTAATACCAGCAACAGGGTGGAGTGTAGGGTCGACAGTAACAATTAATGTAAGACTAGTAGTTAATGGTTCTATTTTAATTAACGGAAATATTACCGGTGCGGTTACTGAAGTTGAATTCCAACCAAACAACCAAGCAATTTATTCGGCTAATTTTAATTCCTTTTCAGCAAGCGCTACTGTAACATCAGCAGCAGATTCAACCTTAGGTGGCACGTTACAATATAGCAGTGAATTTACCGGTGTAACAGCTTCGCTTTCTGGATCTCAAGCTGTAACAGGTGGCATTAAAAGGGGCACTTCGGACGTAGCTAGAGTGTATAGAGGCACAACACAAATATGGCCGCCGGTTCTTAGTTTACCACCGCCTCCGGGTGCACCGGCACCAACTACACCTACGGCGCCGCCGCCACCGCCACCGCCGCCACCGACTCCACCACCGGCGCCGCCACCGCCGTTCCCACCACCCCCACCTGGTGATGGAGAAATTATACAATAATGGTGATTATAGAAAACTTTGCTACTTCGAATGAGGTAGCAAAGTTATTACTAAAGGCGCAATCGGTTAAATGGGGTGAATTTAATCCAAATAATTTTTGGAAAAATAGAATATACGATAACTTAAAAGATAAAGAAATAGCAACATTAACACAAAGTCTTTTAATACGAATACAAAAAGTCATTATAAATAATTCTAGTTACAATGAAATATATCCAGATTGCTGTAATATAGTGCGGTGGGAAGCTGGGTATGAAATGCAACCACATGCTGATGGCGAAAACCCAGATGGTTCGAAGCATGAAATGTATTGGAGAAAGTTTGGCTGTATTTTATATTTGAATAATGATTTTGATGGCGGTAGCATATATTTTCCAAATAAAGATATAGAGTTAAAGCCTAAACCAGGAACATTAGTATTTTTTCCAGGAACTTTAGAATGGTTACACGGCGTGAAAGAAACTAAAAATGGAATTAGATACAACTTTGCTACATTTTGGACTGATGATAAAACAAGAAGCATATTATGATTGTACCTGAAAATATTATTGCAGTAATATCAGATCATACAAATTTTGATCAATATATTCCAGACATTATACATCCTATGGCTGGCAATAAAAGGCGCGATTGGTTTGTACAACATGCATACTTTTGTTTGCCTTTAGTGATAGGCAACCAGTATGGGTTTGGTATAAGAAGCATGTATGATTTTACTGCTGAGTGGGACGGTTCTGAAAACAAAGACGGCGTAAAAATTGAAATAAATAAATTAGAACCATATCAACCACAAACTATAACATCACATTTTGGCATGGGAACATTTACGGTACAAAATAGATTTCATTTTAGAACGCCACCAGGTGTTAATTTAATGACTATTAATCCACCTAATACATGGATTGATGGTATACAACACATGACCGGAGTTATAGAAACTGATAATTTGCGGCGAGATTTTACGTTTAACATTAAACTTACCAGGCCTAATCATAAAGTGCATGTTAAAAAAGGCGATTTGATTGGATGTGTATTGCCAATTCCAAGGTATTTTGCTGATAGTTTTAATGTAGTTAATGGACGTAATATATTTACCGAACAGGAAATAGCTGAAGAAGATGCAATAAAAGCTGAGTTTCAGTTTAGAAGAGAAAATATCGATATAAACATGCCCAATAGAAATGGTAGGTTGTATGCTAAGGGTTTAGATGCTTTTGAACAAAAGTTTGCAGATCATCAGACTGCAGTTAAAAAGCATCCTAAGTTAACTGGATTTTAAAACTATAATAACTATAAATAGTAGTATCTACCTCCGCCGCAACAACATGTTTATTATACCATGCAATCGGAGCAATGTAAATAGGAAAATGGATTAAATGGCAATTATTTCTAACTTAACTGTTGATCAAGGGTCAACCTTTACCGCTAAAATTGATGTAACTGATTCAGACGGTAACTCAATAAACCTTAGTGGGTATAGCGTTGCTGGTCAGATCCGCAGATCCTATTATTCTTTGAATTCAATCGACTTTCAGGCTTCGATAACTAATGTGGCTGACGGTACTATAGAAATATCATTGACAGATCAACAAACCGATGGCATGCGCGCAGGTAGGTACGTGTATGATGTAGAAATTACATCACCCGGTGGAGAAATCACTCGGGTATTAGAAGGTCAGGTAGAAGTTACACCAGGAGTTACCCGTTGAGCAACATAAAAGCAAAAGTTAAACAGCAGAAAGAAATTACCGCTAAGACTGTAAAGGTGGGCGGCAGTATCCGTTTGGGTGATTTATTAGACGTTGATACTACAGCCCAAAGCGATGGTGTAATGATGATTTTTAATGGAACAACTGGAAAATACGAAGTAACAACACAAATTCAGAATGAAAATCTGAATATTATTGGAGGCACTTATTAATGGCTGCTTTAACGCGCATTAAGATTTTAACAACTGGCGTTACAACAACCGCGCCGAGCAATTTAAAAACAGGCGAGTTAGCATATTCTTATGTGCCTGGAACACAATCAAACAACGGTGATCGATTATACATTGGTACCGGTACTGAAACTAACGGTATCGCATCTAATATTGATATTATCGGCGGTAAGTATTTTACCGGTTTACTAGATCATACGCATGGCATTACAACAGCTTCATCAGCCCTTATCGTTGATGACAATAAGCATTTATCCGATCTCGCAATTGGATCATTACAGTTAGGTGCTTCTGGTGGTGTAGGTCAAGCTGTAACTTCGATCACAACTTCACAAACATTAGCTGGCGCTGATAATACGCAATTACCAACAGCTTTAGCTGTAAAATCATATATTGAGTCAACCGAAGCTGCGATTGATCTTGATTTTGGTGGTGATTCTGGTACAGGTAATATTAATCTTGCGACACAATCTTTATCGATTGCTGGCGGTACTGCATTAACTACTACTGCAAATGGCCAAACATTAACTGTTGCGCTAGACAATACTACGGTTACTCCAGGCAATTATGGTTCGACAACTCAAATTCCAACTTTCACTGTTGATGCACAAGGTCGCTTAACTGCAGCCGGTTCAGTAAATGTTGCAACCGATCTGACTATTTCTGATGGAACAAATACTGATACAGTATCACTATTAACCGATACACTATCATTCCTTGGTACTACTAACGAAACCACAGTTGCTGTTACTGATAACACGGTTACCATTGGTTTACCTGATGATGTCACTGTAACAAACAACTTAACCGTTGGTGGTAACCTAGTTGTTCAGGGATCAACCACTCAGGTTAATTCAACCGAAGTTACAATTAGCGATCCAGTAATTGAGTTAGCAAAAGATACCACAAGTGCTCAGTCTGATGGCTTAGATCGTGGTATTCGATTCAAGTGGGGCGATGGTAGCATTGTTGCTGAAGGCTTCTTCGGTTTTGATATTCAAACCCAAAGATTTGTATTTAAAGACCATGAAGTAACAGCAACTGATAACTTCTCTGCTCCATGGGGTGATGCTGAATTTGGAGATGTGTATGCTCGTGGCGCTGATATTGGCAATATTACTGTTGGCATTACTACCGACAATACTATCACTACTACGTCTGGTGATTTGGTTCTTAGCTCTACTACTGGTGATGTGGTTGTTGATGGAGATCTTGCTGCCGATAGTCTTGCTCTTACTAATGCTTTAAGTGTTACTAATGGTGGTACTGGTTTAACTTCACTCACCGGTAATTCGGTTGTTATTGCAAATGCTGCAGGTGATGCGTTTACCTTTGTGACTGGTGCTCAAGGTGATGTGATTCAATTTAATGCTTCTGGTGTACCGGTTGCATCTAATATCATCGATGGTGGCACTTATTAATGTTATCCTTTAAGGATTACATGAATGAACAAACTGAAGGAAAGGGGCTCACGATATTTGATATTGATGAGACCCTTTTCCAGACGTTTGCAAAGATTAAAGTAATGAAAGATGGCCAAGTTGTTCGTGAGCTTGACAACCAACAATTTAATACATATAAGCTAAAGCCTGGTGAAGAGTTTGATTTTGGTGAATTTAAGAACGCCAGGTTATTCAATCAAACATCAAAGCCAATTCGTAAGATGATTGCCAAGGCAAAAGCTATTTTACGTAATGCTTCAAAGAGAGGCTCGCGAGTGATCATTATGACTGCTCGAGCTGACTTCGATGATAAGAAAAAATTCCTAGATACCTTCCGTAAATACGGGTTAGATATCGATAAGGTATATGTTGAGCGCGCGGGTAACTTAGGTTCCGGCCCTTCAGCAGAAAACAAGAAAGTTTTGATTCAAAAATATTTAAATTCAGGTGAGTATTCTCGAATTAGATTTTTCGATGATGCGGTCAGTAATTTAGAAGCATTTAACTCTTTAAAGCCTTCATACCCAGATGTGAAATTTGAAGGATATTTAGTTTCTCACGACGGCACAACTAAACTATATAAATAATACTAACGCTATATAGCGAAATTAGTAGGAATATTCCGTATGTCGCAATTAATTAAGCTCAAACGCTCTGCCGTTCCCGGTAAGATACCCACAACTGGATCCCTAGATCTAGGTGAAATAGCCATCAATACTAATGATGGTAACCTATACTTTAAGAAAAATGATGGCACCGAATCCATTGTTACTGTTAAAGAAGTTACCGAAAACAATTTAGCTATTGATACTACTTCCCTTGACAATTCGACTTCATCTTTTTTATCCGGTGTTTTAGCTGATTTTGACTCAGCTCTTTCTTCGGCCGGTGGTGGTTTATCTTCTACGTTCAGTCATTACGAATATAATGTTTCTGCTAATCAAACAGTATTTAGTGGCGCCGACTCTAACGGAAATACGCTTCAGTATGACTTAGCTGAAAGCCCGGATCTACCTAAGGTACAAGTATTTTTAAACGGTATTTTATTAGACCATGACAC
>SKFV01000105.1 GCA_007117785.1 Pseudomonas sp. | reverse complement strand
CTTTCACCGGGCAGTGGCATGTGGGCATATTGCAGTTCGGCAAATCCGAGGTAGCCACCTTCAATGATGCCGCCGGCGGTATGCGGATTGACGTGGCTGCCGAGTGGCGCCGCCGGGTTGCCATCCGCTTGCTGGGCGTAGCCATAGAAATCCTGCAGCAGGCGGTCGAGGCCGCCGTCGCCCAGGTAGCGTTCGGCCTGCTCGGGGTGCAGGTTGCCGGTCAGCACATTGAGGGCATCAATGGCAGCCACGCAATGACCCTGGCCCATCAACCAACTGCGGGTCTGGCCGGTCAGGCTGTTGATCGCAAGGTAAGCGGCATAACCGGGCACCATGTTCAGCGCGCCGCCGGTGTGGCCTTCCGGGCGTGATTTGAAGTCCTCGGCGGTCAGGGCGCTGCCATCGGTGCGCACCCGTTTGGCATAGGTCATGTGTACTACCAGCCAGAGGCCTGCGCTGGTCAGCAGGTCGAGCGCGCGCATCCGGCGATAGACGCTGGCCAGGTCAGGCTGCTTGCCGTCATCGACCAGGCGATGGGCCAGACGATACACAGCGGCCTGAGTCTCGTCACTATGGCGGATGACTCCGTGCCCGGCGCGCCAGATGGCAAAGTCAGCTTGCTGGTCGGCATGTTGGTCGAGAGTGGTCATATCGGGCAACAGTTGGCTCACAAGCATTTCTCCGCAGTTATTCAGACTTGCGTCTAGAATAGTACATGGCAGCAGGGCAGCGGCTGATCTGGGTCAAGCGCTGCTGCCGGGATACAACAATAAGGGGTTGGACCCCGTCATAACGAGGATGTGCCATGCAACGCTGGATTCTGATTTTTGTCGCCGGCTTTCTTGCCGTATTGTGCTTCCATCAGCCGGTCGCCGGACTGCTCTATGTGCTGGGGATTTTTCCTTCCGCGCCCTACTCGATGGCGCAGACCCAGCCGCTGGGTGTGCCATCGGTGCTCTCGGCCAGTTTCTGGGGCGGGCTCTGGGCACTTGTGATGTTTCTTGTGCTGGATCGCTTGTCGGCGCGTCGCCGCTGGCTGAAAGCCCTGTTATTTGGCGGCCTGGCGCTGACCCTGGTGGCGATTGTGGTGGTCTTCCCGCTCAAGGGGATGAACTTGCCGCTGGCGCGGATACCGATAGTTTTTCTGCTCGGGTTTACCGTCAATGCCGCCTGGGGCGTGGGGACGCTTTTACTGGCCAAACTGTTTGGCGTCAAAGGAGCACAGTTCTGAGGTGCAGGCTGATCAGTCTGTGCAATTGAGCCCTGATTTCCGCTACAATGGCGGCTTTTTCCCGACTGGAACTTGTCGCCATGGAAATCAATCCGATCCTGAACACCATCAAAGACCTGCGCACCCGCTCTGACTCCATCAGGGGGTATCTTTGACTACGATCACAAACTTGATCGTTTAACCGAAGTCGAGCGCGAACTGGAAGACCCCAACGTCTGGAACGAACCCGAGCGCGCGCAGAATCTGGGCCGTGAACGGGCGCAGTTGGCGCAGATTGTGGAAACCCTGGATGACATGGCCAGCGGTCTGGCCGATGCCAGCGAGCTGCTGGACATGGCTGCCGAAGAGGACGACAGCAGCGCTGTCGCTGATATCGAAAGCGAACTTGCGCGCCTGGGTGACCTGCTGGCCAAGCTGGAATTCCGCCGTATGTTCAGCGGCGAGATGGATGCCAATAACTGTTATCTGGATATTCAGGCGGGTTCCGGCGGCACCGAGGCGCAGGACTGGGCCAATATGCTGCTGCGTATGTACTTGCGCTGGGCCGACAAGCAGGGGTTTGACGCCGAAATCGTCGAATTGTCCGAAGGCGAAGTTGCCGGTATCAAGAGCGCCACAGTGCACGTCCGCGGCGAGTATGCCTTTGGTTGGCTGCGCACTGAAATCGGCGTGCATCGATTGGTACGCAAAAGCCCCTATGATTCCGGCAACCGTCGGCATACGTCCTTCTCGGCGGTGTTTGCCGCGCCGGAGATCGATGACGACATCGATATCGATATCAACCCGTCTGATCTGCGCATCGACACCTACCGTTCCTCTGGGGCCGGTGGTCAGCACGTAAACACCACCGACTCGGCGGTGCGGATTACCCACGTACCGACCAATGTGGTGGTGTCCTGCCAGAACCAGCGTTCGCAGCATGCGAACAAGGATCAGGCGATGAAAATGCTGCGCGCCAAGCTGTACGAACTGGAAATGCAGAAGCGCAATGCTGCTGCTCAGGCGATGGAAGACACCAAGTCGGATATCGGCTGGGGTCATCAGATCCGCTCCTACGTACTTGACCAGTCGCGGATCAAGGATTTGCGTACTGGCATCGAGCGCAGTGACTGTGACCGCGTGCTGGATGGCGACCTGAATGAATATATCGAAGCCAGCCTGAAGCAAGGGCTGTAAGCCGTCGTGACCAATTGCCGTTTTACCCAGGAAGACCCGAAATGACCGATCAGCAGCAAGACCCGCAAGCCCAGCATGAGGAAGAGAACCGCCTGATTGCCCTGCGCAAGGAAAAACTGGCCGCTGAACGGGCCAAGGGGGGCGTCTTTCCGAACCACTTCCGTCGTGACAGCTATTGTGAAGACTTGCAACAGCAGTATGCCGAGCACAGCAAGGAAGCCCTGGCTGAGACGCCAACCGACGTTCGGGTTGCCGGCCGCATCATGCTCAATCGTGGTGCCTTTATGGTGATTCAGGACATGACGGGCCGCCTGCAGGTGTACGTCAATCGTAAAACCCTGGATGCCGACACCTTGGCCGCGATCAAGACCTGGGATCTGGGCGACATTATCGGTGTGCGCGGTACTCTGGCACGTTCCGGCAAGGGCGATCTCTATGTGGACATGGCCGAGGTCAGCCTGCTGACCAAGTCTCTGCGCCCCTTGCCGGACAAACACCACGGTCTGACCGATACCGAACAGCGTTATCGCCAGCGCTATGTTGATCTGATTGTCAACGACGACACCCGTCGCACCTTCCAGATCCGTTCGCGGGTTATCGGCTATATCCGTCAGTTCCTGCTCGAGCGCAACTTCCTCGAGGTGGAAACGCCGATGCTGCAGACAATTCCCGGTGGCGCCGCAGCCAAGCCCTTTGAAACCCACCACAATGCGCTGGATATCGATATGTTTCTGCGGATCGCGCCTGAGTTGTATCTCAAGCGGCTGGTGGTGGGCGGTTTTGAACGGGTGTTCGAGATTAACCGCAACTTCCGTAATGAAGGCGTATCTACCCGGCATAATCCCGAGTTCACCATGCTCGAGTTTTACCAGGCCTATGCTGACTACGAAGACAATATGGACCTGACCGAAGAGCTGCTGCGTGGTCTCGCCACACAGGTGCTCGGTAGCACCGACGTGCCCTACCAGGGCAAGGTATTCCATTTCGGCGAGCCCTTTGCGCGCCTGTCGGTATTTGATGCCATTCTCAAGTACAACCCGGATATTACCGCTGATGATCTGAATGACCTGGAGCGTGCCCGCGCCATCGCGAAAAAGGCTGGTGCAGCGATCAAGGGCTATGAAGGGCTGGGCAAGTTGCAGACGATGATTTTCGAGGAGTTGGTCGAGCATCGACTCGAGCAGCCGACCTTTGTCACTCGCTATCCCTTCGAGGTCTCGCCACTGGCCCGTCGCAGTGATGACGACCCCAGTGTGACTGACCGTTTCGAACTGTTTATCGGGGGGCGCGAGATTGCCAACGCCTATTCGGAGCTGAATGATGCCGAGGACCAGGCGCAGCGCTTTATGGCTCAGGTCGAGGAAAAGGATGCCGGTGACGATGAAGCCATGCATTATGATGCCGACTTTGTCCGCGCTCTGGAATATGGCATGCCGCCAACGGCCGGCGAAGGTATCGGTATCGACCGCCTGGTGATGTTGTTGACTGACTCGCCGTCGATCCGTGATGTCATCCTGTTTCCGCATATGCGACCAGAAAACGACTGATTCATTAGCCATTATCGGGGATATGCCATGTCCGACTCAGCGCAAGAAAATTTCAATATCAAGCAAGTGATTGCCCTTACTGCCATCGTCACCATTATCTGCACGGTGTTGGCGCTGCATTACTACGGTTATCTCAATCATGTCAGTCCGCAGGACGGGCTGACCATTGAAGAGTTTCGCCTGGTCACTTCTGGTGACGGTGACGTCCTCCGCAGCCAGCCGTCCGAATATGCTGCAGAGTGTGTTGATGGCCTGCTGGTTGTTCATGGAACCCGACACAACGCGTTGTCTGGCGTCTTGCTGGATGGCAACAACCGTATGCTTGGCTGTGACCGCGAGCGCAGATTGCCGCAAGCACCGCTGCCGGAATAAGTATGCCGGAGCGTACGGGTGCCCTGGGTGATGCCTGGCTCGAATTGGTCGGTGACCAGCTTGAGCAGCCTTACATGCAGACGCTCAAGGCTTTTCTGCAGGCGGAAAAGGCAGCCGGAAAGACCATTTACCCGCCGGGGCGGCAGATATTCAATGCCATGAACAGCACCCGCCCGGAGCAGGTTCGGGTGGTGATTTTGGGGCAGGACCCCTATCACGGCCCCGGTCAAGCACATGGCCTCAGTTTCTCGGTGCCACCGGGTATACGGCCGCCCCCCTCATTGCAGAATATCTTCAAGGAACTGCAACGTGATCTCGGCCTGCCCATGCCGTCGCATGGTTGCTTGCAAGCCTGGGCCGAGCAGGGCGTGTTGCTGCTCAACGCGGTACTGACCGTGGAGCAGGGCCAGGCGGGCAGTCATGCCAAGCGTGGCTGGGAAGACTTTACCACTTGTGTGGTTGAGCGCCTGGCGGCGCAGCAGCAAGGGCTGGTATTCATGCTGTGGGGAAGTTACGCGCAGAAAAAAGCCGCGCATATCGATCCAGCGCGGCATTGCTTGTTGAAGTCGGTACACCCATCGCCGCTATCAGCCCATCGTGGCTTTATCGGTTGCGGGCATTTTTCTGCGGCGAATGATTATTTGCAGCAGCAGGGCCAAGCGCCGATTGATTGGTCACTGCAATAACCCGGCGTTTTGTTAATGGTTCAGCCGAGCAGCTTCATGGCCGCTTCCATCTCGGCCGACAGATCTTCGTCTTCTTCGTCCTGATCGGTTTCCAGCCCCAGCTTGGCAAAGGCGGGCACCTCGCTCCAATCCACATTTGCCAGTGGATGATCGGTGCCGGCCATACTTTGCAGCAGAGCGACCTGGACGATATCCGCGTAATCAACGTCCTTGCTGCTGCGGTAGAAATCCAGATGCTCGGTCGGAATATGCCGAATGGGGGCAGGGAAATCCCAGGCCTCGAGAATACGGTCACCAATGGTGGCATGGATGCTGTCGATAACATTATCCAGGCTTGTCGGATCGGCCAGTAATTCGTCATGCTCCTCGGCATAGCTGAGGATCGGTAGCACGCCTATCTGATGTACCAGACCGGCGAGGGTAGCCTGATCGGGCTTCAGCTTGGTGTAATGGCGGCAGAGCACATGGCTGATTCCGGCAACCTCAATGCTGCGGTTCCATACCGCGCGCATTTTCTGGTCAATCAGTTCGGAGGTCGCCTGAAACATCTGTTGCATAGCCAGGCCTGTGGCCAGGTTGGCCGTATAGGTAATGCCGAGACGGCTGACTGCCATGCTGAGGTCGGTGATTTCGTGGCGGGTGCGCAGCAATGGGCTGTTGACCACCTTGATCAGGCGCGCGCTCAAGGCAGCATCCGTGCTGATTTCCTTGACCAGGTGCGGAATGCTGACATCGGGATCCTCCGCTGCTTCGCGAACCCGTAAGGCCACTTCCGGCAGGGTGGGTAGTACCAGTTGGTCTTTTTTCAGCAGTTCCAGCAGCTCGTTCTGGACGCGTTGGGCCAGATCACTCATGGGCGCTCCCTTATGCCGCCGGATCAGGCCGGGCGGGCTTCACTTTCCAGTTTATACGGCAGATCAGACAGAGTCAGTAATGGCCCTTCACTATCAGCCAGGCTCAATGCTTCTGATTGTGCCGCATCTGTCTGCACTACCGCCAGTATTTCCACCATTTTATCGCTGCGTGCAGCCATTACCACTTCGCCGACACTGCGGCCGGAATCCCGTGCGACAATTTCTGCACCGGGTGGCGGGCATTGTGTGCCAGCCAACAACAGGCGGAACATGCGGCGTTTCAACTTGCCAAGGTACTGCATGCGGGCAACAATTTCCTGACCGGTGTAGCAGCCTTTTTTGAAGCTGACACCACCCAGCGCCTGCAAGTTGAGCATCTGCGGTATAAAGTGCTCGAACGTTGTTGCGCTGACTTGACCGATGCCAGTGCGGACCTGACGCAACAACCACTGATTGAGGTGCGCCGGTTCGGCCTGTTGTAGCAAGCGCTCGACCTGATCGGTGGCCTTATCTGCCGGCAACCACAGCTCGGCAGCATCCGCGCCGAGTCGGATGACCAGCCCGGCATCCTGGCGCGTGATCTGGTTATCGGCATCTGGCCAAACCATATCCAGGGAGCCCAGAGCGGCGGTAATCTGATCGCCCCAGAGGCCAATTCGCAGCCAGTGCGCGCTGACGTCGTGGACGTCAGCCTTGAAAAAGGCGGCGTACTTGTTCAGGTCGGCTATCTGTGCCGGCACCAGGGCTGCATCCAGGCTGAGTAGATAACCGTCAGACCTGTCACGCAGCAAGCGGAAGCTGGATTGCATGCGACCCTTGGGGTTGCAACGCGCACCCAGGGTGCTCTTTGTGGCGGGCAACTGTTTGACGTCACAGGTCAATTGCCCTTGCAGAAAGCGCTCACTGTCAGGTCCTTGCACGTGCAGCACAGCTTCATGGGCGAGCAGGCAAACGGCGGTATCCGGCAGCAGCAGTTCGTCAGTGCTGGCCAGTCGGCTCAGGGTGTTACTGGTTTCAATCACTTGACTCATGGGGCAGCAGGCTCGTTATCGGCAGTTACAGGTTACTTGCTGAGCAACTCCGCACAGCGGGTGGTTAGGGTTATACTAGTATTTGAGTGCAAATACTGCTGTTTCAACCCTGGGCGGAGAATTAGATGTCGGCTGACGATGTAGAACTGAAGCGATTGTTTTGGCACAGCCGACGCGGCATGCTGGAGTTGGATGTTTTGCTGGTGCCTTTTTTGCAAGAAGCCTATACCGCCCTGAGCAAGGACGATCAGGACCGTTACCGTCAACTGCTGGAGTGTGAGGATCAGGACATGTTTGGCTGGTTTATGCAAAGGTCCGAACCGGAAGATCCCGATCTTAAGCGCATCGTCAGGATAATACTCGACCGTGTCCAACCCGACTGAATTCCTGTTGTTGCAACGCCAGCCCTCCCGCTGGCTGGGTGCTCTGCTTTTGCTGGCAACCGTGCTGGCCTGTCTGGCCCTTTATCGCAGCAGCCTGCCGCTGACCTCGGCACTGCCTGGCATGCTGTTGCTGCTGGCCTTCTTTTGCTGGGTTTGGCCGCGTCAGGTCAGTCTGCGCCATGCCCATTCGGTAACCGGGCTGCGTTTTGACAGTCAGGGTTGGCATGTGCTGCGTCGTGATGGTAGTGAAACCAGTGCCAGCCTCTTGGGTGATACCTTTGTCAGTGCGCTGCTGACTGTGGTGCGCTTGCGCGAACCCGGCCGCTGGTGGTCGCTGTCAGTGGTACTGCCGGCCGATGCGGCCTCGGAAGATGCCTTGCGTCGTCTGCGCTTGCGTTTGCGTTTCAGTCGTCAGCGCTGGGCGGCTGCAGAATAGTATCCTCGGCACTTGCCAACAGTTCGGGATAGTCCAGCGTGTAATGCAGGCCGCGGCTTTCGCGGCGCTGCATGGCCGAGCAAATGATCAGGTCCGCTACCAGGGCCAGGTTACGCAATTCCAGCAAATCCCGGGTCACGCGGTAGTTGCTATAGAACTCGTGAATTTCTCCCAGCAGCAAATCCACCCGATGCTTGGCCCGCTGCAGGCGTTTGCTGGTGCGCACTATGCCTACGTAGTCCCACATAAAGCGTCGTAGTTCATCCCAATTGTGCGAGATGATCACGTCTTCATCCGAATCGGTAACCTGGCTCTCAT